>JAQVEQ010000162.1 GCA_028697875.1 Novosphingobium sp.
CCATGGCCGACATGGGCTATCGCGGCGCGGGCACGAGCGAGTGCCTGTGGGAAACCGGCGAGTTCTATTTCATCGAAATGAACACCCGCCTGCAGGTCGAACACCCGGTGACCGAAGCCATTACCGGCGTCGATCTGGTGCGCGAACAGATCCGCATCGCCGACGGCAAGCCGCTGTCGGTCACGCAGGACGAACTGCGCTTCACCGGCCATGCGATCGAATGCCGGATCAACGCCGAAGACCCGTTCAATTTCACCCCCTCGCCGGGCGAAGTGACCAGCTATCATGCCGCCGGCGGCATGCATGTGCGCGTCGATTCAGGGCTTTACGCCGGGTACCGGATCCCGCCCTACTACGATTCGATGATCGCCAAGCTGATCGTCTATGGCCGCACGCGCGAAGGGTGCATCATGCGCCTCAAGCGTGCGCTGCAGGAAATGGTCATCGGCGGCGTGAAGACCTCGATCCCGCTGCACGAAGCCCTGATCCAGGAACCCGATTTCCTCAACGGCGACTATTCGATCAAGTGGCTCGAGCACTGGCTCGCGCATCGCGACGACGACGCCTGATTTCCCGGCGGGGACACCCCCGGAAAGGGCCCTGGCGAAAATGCGAAAGCGGCCTCCACGGGGGCCGTTTTCTACATCGGGAAAAGCCTTTTTCCACAGTTAAGGCTTATTACCGGAAATGGTTAATCCAGCGGCACGCCCGGCAGTTGCTTGGCGGTGCGGATGGTCAGCGAGGTCTTGACGCTGGCAACGTTCGGCGCCGGGGTCAGCTTGCTGGTCAGGAACTCCTGGAAGCTTTGCAGGTCGTGGCTGACGATCTTCAGGATGAAGTCGATTTCGCCGTTCAGCATATGGCATTCACGCACTTCGGGCAGCGCTTTCATGTGATCCTCGAAAGCGCGCAGATCCGCCTCCGCCTGGCTTTTCAGGCTGACCATGGCGAAAACGGTGATGGCAAAGCCCAGTTTCGCGGGGTCGAGTTCCGCATGATAGCCGCGAATGACCCCGGCATCCTCCAGCGCACGGACTCGCCGCAGGCATGGCGGCGCGGTCAATCCGACCCTTTTCGCGAGTTCGACATTGGTAACTCGCCCTTCGTCCTGCAGTTCAGCCAGCAGACGGCGATCGATCTTATCGAATGTGTCCAATGGTAATGCCCTTGCCATGCGCCGCACGATCAGCGCTCCTCTCGCTAACAACGTAACACGCTCGCGACTTTTTCCCTAACTAAGATACTTAACCCGGCATGTCCCGCTTTGTGACGGCGCTTCCGGCCGACATGGCGGATGGCGGCGAAAATGGTAGGGAGGCAGGATGACCGAACCAGTGCACCTGTAATCGCACCCCCAGCCAACCGGAGATCCATGTATTTCGACGATCGCCTTGCCACCGTGTTGCGTACCGGCGTCGGCAGCGATCGTGCGGCGCGCACGCAGTTCCGGCAGTTGCTCGACCTGCTCGGGACGCTGCCTTCGGCTGCGCGCGGCCCTCTGGTCGACAATGCCTACGCGCGGCTCGACATGCTCGCCGAACGGCTGAAGCCGGCGGAACGGGGCGCGATGATCCGCGAGCCGGGGGTCCGGCTCACCAGCCCCCGCCTGGTGGCGGCACTGGCTCGCGACGAAGCGGAAGTGGCCTCCGCCACAATGGCCGCTGCCCGCCTGCCGGACGAGCAGTGGCAAGCGCTGATCCCCCAGTTGCCGATGGCGGCCCGTGGCTTCCTGCGCCACCGCCGCGACCTGGAAAACGGCGCCAACGAGGTGCTCCAGCGCCTGGGGATCGGCGACCTCGTCCTGCCCTGCCCCGACGTGCTCGAACTGTCGGACAGCCTTCCGCTCGAAAGCAGCCTGGACGAAACGGACATTTCCGCGCTCGGCTGGCCGCAGCCCGGCACGCCCCGCCCGGAACGGGAGCGGGACGACAGCAGCGACGGCGACAGTCTGGCGATCGGCGCCCTGGTCCGCCGGATCGAGGCGTTCCAGCGGGCCCGGGGCGGCGTGGCGGCGCCCCCGCCGCATGGCGCGGATACGCCCCGCCTGCCGCTGGAAGAACCGCAGGACACGCGGACACGGTCCGTGCCCGCCGCATTCGATTTCTCGACCGACACGGCCGGCCGGATCAACTGGTGCGATCCGGCCGTCGCCCCGATGGCCGTGGGCCTGGCGCTGGCGAACGAAGCCCCCGATGCCCCGGCGCAGGGCGAGCGGGCCATGCTCGACGCCATGCGCCATCGCCAGCCGGTGCACGGGGCGACAATCGCGATTACCGGCGCACCGGCGATTGCCGGGCAGTGGCGCATCGACGCCACCCCCCGCTTCGGCAAGGAAACCGGGCGCTTCCTCGGCTATTATGGGCGCATGCGGCGCTTGCCTGCGGCCGCGCAGCAAGCCCCGTCCCCCGTCGACCCGATGGCCGACCGCATGCGGCAGATCCTCCATGAGCTACGCACGCCGGTCAACGCGATCCAGGGCTTCGCCGAGATCATCCAGCAGCAGCTCTATGGCCCAGCGCCGCACGAGTACCGCGCGCTGGCCGCCACGATCGCGAGCGACGCCGCCCGCATCCTCGCCGGTTTCGACGAGCTCGACCGGCTGGCCAGGCTGGAAAGCGGCGCGCTCGAACTGGACGAGGGGACGAGCGATTTCGCCGCCATCCTCGCGAACCTCGCCGTGCAGGTCCGCCCTGCCCTGCAGGCACGCGGCAGCGCGATCGCCGTCTGGGGGACGGACGAACCGGCACTGGTCCCGCTGGCGCAAGGCGACGCGGAAAAGCTCGGCTGGCGGCTGATGGCGACCCTTGCGGCGGAAGCGAGCGCGGGGGAAGAAATCGACCTGCATGTCGCCCGCGAAGGCACGCGCGCCATTTTCGCCGTCGAACTCCCGGCTGGCCTGGCCAGCGCGGCCGACGTGTTTGCGGCTGCCTTGCCCGCCGGGCAGCGGGCGATCAGCGCCGGAATGTTCGGCGCCAGCTTCACTCTCCGGCTCGCACGGGCCGAAGCACGCGCGGCAGGCGGCGACCTGACGCAGGAAGACGACATGCTGCGGCTGGTGCTGCCGCTCTTGACCGCGCACGACGCAGTCCATAGCCAGAGCAGCCAAGACACCGAAGGCGCGGGAGGACAGGCCGCCTGAGCCTGCAACCATGGGGCTGCCCGACCGATGCGGTCAATTGTCGACCTTCCCGATAGTTCGGCAGCGGCCCGCTTCGAGCCCGGCTTCGGGCCGCGCTTCGTCCTGACGGTCGACACGGAAGAGGAATTCGACTGGGACGCCCCCTTCGAACGCAGCGGGCACGGCCTCGACCATGTCCCGCGCCTGCGCAAGTTCCAGCAGTTCTGCGAAGGCCAGGGCGTCGTCCCGATCTACCTGATCGACTACCCCATCGCGACGTCGCCGATGGCGGTCGAGATCCTGCGCGATGCCGCAGCCGGCGGACGCGCCGAGATCGGCATCCAGTTGCATCCCTGGGTCAATCCGCCCCACGACGAGGATGTGAACAATCACAACAGCTTTGCCGGGAATCTTCCGGCAGAGCTGGAACGGGCCAAGTTCCGCATGCTGCGCGAGCGGATCGCGTCTTCTTTCGGCGTGAGTCCGATGATCTACCGCGCCGGACGCTATGGCCTCGGCCCCAATACCGCCGCTCTCCTGCGCGAGGAAGGCATCGCCATCGACAGTTCCGTGCGGGCCCGGTTCGACTATTCGGCGGCGGGCGGCGTCAATTACCGCAACCACCCGGTTCGCCCCTATTGGGTCGGCGAAGGGCATCGCTTGCTGGAACTGCCGCTGACGACCGTGTTTGCAGGCCCCCTGCGCCGGTTGGGCGACTGGCTCTACCCGGCGCTGTGGCGCGCGCCGGTGCTGCGCGGGGCGCTCGCCCGGGCCGGCCTGCTCGACCGCATCCCGCTGACGCCCGAAGGCGTGACCGCCGCCGAAGCGATCCGGGGAATCGACGCCGCCCTCGACGAAGGCCTCCCCCTGCTGGTCTTCTCGTTCCACAGCCCCTCGCTGCGGCCGGGCCACACGCCCTATGTACGGGACGAAGACGATCTCGACCGGCTGTACGACTGGTGGCGCGAGGTTCTCGCCCATCTCCGGCAGCGCGGTGTCCAGCCAGCGACCGTTGCCGGGATCATGGAAGCCGTCGAAGTCTGACCTTCCGCCCTCGGGTTACGGACGTGGGAAACATCATCCCACTTGCCTGACATTCCGGCGCGGGCTAGGCCCCCCGACGCAATGGCCGGGCCTGTAGCTCAGCGGTTAGAGCTGGCCGCTCATAACGGCTAGGTCGCGGGTTCGAATCCTGCCGGGCCCACCATTGCAGGCACAGGGTCGGGGAGTAGCGCAGCCTGGTAGCGCATCTGCTTTGGGAGCAGAGGGTCGCAGGTTCGAATCCTGTCTCCCCGACCAACCGCCCCGGATTACCGAACGGTCAGCGGCGGCCCCGGCCGAGCGGGTCGAGGGCCGATGGACGGACGCCCCCGCCGATAGTATTCCCCCTGCCCTGCATCGCCTGGAGCGCGGCAATGCGCTTCTCGGTCGAGGGGTGGGTCGAGAACATCTCCGACAGGCCGACCGGCACGATGTAGAGCTGCGCCGCGGCCGGATTGCGTTCCGCCACCGGGTTGGGAATCCGCTTTGCCGCACCGCTGATCTTGGCCAGAGCCGAAGCGAGCGCCGCCGGATTGCCGCTGATTTCCGCCCCGGCCCGGTCCGCACCGTATTCGCGCGTGCGGCTGATCGCCATCTGCACGATCATCGCGGCGAATGGCGCCATGAAAACAGCGAGAATGCCCGCGATGCCGCCCCCGTTGTTCCGGTTGCCGCCGAAGAACAGGCCGAAATTGGCAATCATCGAGATCGCGCCGGCAATCGTCGCCACCATGGTCATGACCAGGGTGTCGCGGTTGCGGACATGCCCCAGTTCGTGGGCCATGACGGCGGCGACTTCCTCGCGCCCGAGCATCCGTAGCAGGCCGGTGGTCGCGGCAACGGCGGCGTGTTCCGGATCGCGGCCGGTGGCAAAGGCATTGGGCGCGTCGGTATCGACGAGATAGACTTTCGGCATCGGCAGGCCGGCATTGTGCGCGAGTTGCGAGACGATGCCATGGAATTCCGGCGCGCTGGCCGCATCGACTTCGCGCGCATGATGCATGCGCAGGACGATCTTGTCGGCGTTCCAGTAAGTGAAGAAATTCATGCCGCCAGCCGCGATCAGGGCGATCAAGGCCCCGCCCGAACCGCCGAACGTGAAGCCGAGCACCATCAAAAGCGCCGTGAGCGCCGCGAGAAGCATGGCTGTCTTGAAGAAGTTCATTGTCGATCTTTGCCCATGGCCAGAATGATATGGGAAATTTAGGGTGCGCCGGGCGTTTGACAATGGCCGGCTGTCCCGCATTTCGTCCGGCGGCATATATGACAAGGAAACCATGAATGCGGCGTGTCTATCTGGCGGCTGGACTGATCAGCGTGGGGCTCGCTCTCGCGGGGGTCGCCTTGCCCATCCTGCCGACCGTACCGTTCCTGATCCTGGCCGCGTGGTGCTTCGGCAAGTCCAATCCGGCGTGGGAACAGCGGCTGCTCGAACACCCGCGCTATGGCCCGCACATCCGGCTGTGGCGGGAAAAGGGCGCCATCGCGCGCATCGGCAAACTGGGAGCGACCATGGCCTTCGCGGCCAGCATCGTGCTGGCCTTCGCGCTGATGTCCTGGCCCTACCCGCTGATCCCCTGCGCGCTGGCCGTGGTCATGCTGGGCTGGATCTGGACCCGGCCCGATTCGTGAGGATGCGCTTCAGGCGTTGCCGGTAACGAAGCAGGCCAGCGCCATCAGCAGCCCGGCAAAACGGTTGAAACGGAACCGCGCGAGCGCGTTGTCGCCATTGCCGGGGTCGAGCGTCGCGACTTGCCAGCCGAGGTGGAGCGCCACCGGAACCAGCCCGAGCAAGGCCAGCGGATCGCCGCGCAGCAGCCAGAAGGCAAGCGTCCAGCAGGCCACTGCCAGCGCATAGAACGCCCCGACCCCACCGCGCACATGGCGCCCCATGCGCAGCGCGCTGGAACGGATGCCGACCAGCGCGTCGTCTTCCCGGTCCTGCAGGGCGTAGATCGTGTCGTAGCCGATGCACCAGCAGATCGCCCCGGCGTAAAGCGCGGCCAGCACGTCCAGCCGGTCGAACCCGCGCATGGCGACCCAGCCGACCGGCGCCCCCCAGGTGAAGACCAGCCCCAGCCAGGCCTGCGGCCACC
>JAQVEQ010000006.1 GCA_028697875.1 Novosphingobium sp.
GCCTTCGGGTGCGGGGCGCTGTCGTGATTAGCTCGATTTGGACTGCCGCTTCTGCAATTCCTCGTCGATGGGCTTGGCCAAATTGCTGAGGAGGTTCCCGAGGTTCACCAGCGCTTCCTCGAAAGCGACCCCGCTGGCAGACCCATCGTCGTTTATCGTCTCGCCGATCTGCTTCCAGAAGTTGGCGCGTTGAGCAGCAAACTCGACCGGATTGAAGCCCGGTTCGCTCATACCCTCGATTAGCGTTTGGGTAATGGTGGCAATCTCAAGCGCTGCAATCCTGCCCCGCAGCTTCACCACATCATCTTCAACTGCCATCGAATCCTCGCTTTGCTGCTATGTGGCTGGCGGAAGAGGTGGGATTCGAACCCACGGACGGGTTGCCCCGTCGCTGGTTTTCAAGACCAGTGCCTTAAACCACTCGGCCACTCTTCCATGCCGTGCAGCGGTAGCATGTTACAAATGCGTTAGACGATCCACGAATCACCCTGCGTCGTTTGTAACTGAACTGCCGCTAACCCGTTGTTACCACACTCCTAATTCGCCGCTCTCGCTGGGCCGCGTCGGTCAACCTCCGCCAGCTTTCAAGACCGGTGCCTTAAACCGCTCGGCCACCTGTCCGCAGACTGCCGTCCCGCTAGCGTTGCGCGAAGGCTTTGTCACGCGGCCACGTGCCAACTCCCGCATTTCGCCGCAAGGGGGATTCCCTGCCGGGCGGGCCTATGTCACTATGCGGGCATGAAATTCCCTGTCCGCATTGCTGCCGTCCTCGCTTCGCTTGCCCTGTGCGCCCCTATCGCAAGCGCATCCGGACAGGCCCCGGCGAGCGATACGGCACCGGACATGGGCTTCGACGCCTATCTTCAACTGCTGGCCGCCAAGGCACGGGGCGAAGGCGTAAGCGAGGCCACTATCGAGCGGATGACCGCGGGCCTCACGCCCAACCAGCGCGTCATCGCGCTCGACCGGAGCCAGCCCGGCACGCCCACGCGTTCGGGCTATCCGGCAATGGCCCCCTATATCGCCAACCATGTCGATTCCGCGCGAATCACGGGGGGCAAGCGCGTCATCGCCTCCGTTCCCGGCCTGGGAGCCATGATCGAGCGCGAATACGGCGTGCCGATCGAAGTCGTCGTCGCCATTTTCGGGCACGAAACCAATTATGGCAGCTACACGGGCGATTTCGATCTCGCCCGCTCGCTGGCGACCTTGGCATGGGAAGGGCGGCGGCGGGATTTCTTCGCCGGGGAATTCGTCGACCTGCTCAAGATCGCCGACAGCGGCGTGCCGCGTTACCGCCTGACCGGCAGCTGGGCGGGGGCTTTCGGCTATCCGCAATTCATGCCCAGCATCTACTTGCGCCTCGCGAAGGATGGCGACGGCGACGGGGCGGCCAATATCTGGTCGAGCCGCGCCGATGCCCTGGCGTCCATCGCCAACTATTTTCGCGACGCCGGCTGGCGCCCCGGCCAGCCATGGGGCGTGCGTGCAGCAGTCCCGGCCAGCTTCGACCGGGCATCCGTCGCCAGCAAACTCGTCTCGCCGGTCTGCCCGCGCGTGCACGAACGGCATAGCCAATGGAAGACTGTGCGGGAGTGGCGCAGCCTCGGCATCCAGCCACTTGCCCCCATCGGCGACGATGTCATGGCGTCACTGTTCGAACCGGACGGCCCCGGTACCCCGGCGTACCTTTTAACCGGGAATTATAGGGTTATCACCGAATATAACTGCTCGAACTACTACGCACTGTCCGTGGGGTTGCTTGCAGATGAGATTACCCAATGAAAAATTCCTGGCGCTGGGGCTTGTCCTGGCGCTGGCGGCCTGCGGCGGTGAGGGGGAGCGCGTCGCGCCCTCCGCACCGGTCGCCCCGCAAGGCCCGGCTGCCGACTACCCTATGGTGGTTGGCGCCCCGTTCACAGTCGATGGTGTGCTCTACACTCCCGCCGATACGCTGAATTACGACGAAGTCGGCCGGGTCGCGGCCGATCCCGCGGGCGGTTCCGCCATTTCCGGCGAACACCGCACGTTGCCGCTGCCGAGCTATGTCGAAGTGACCTCTCTCGAAACAGGCCGCACGATCCTCGTCCGGCTCGAACGGCGCGGCCCGATGACCGGCAAGAGCCTGATCGGCCTCTCGCCCGGCGCGCTCGAACAACTGGGGGCAAGCGCGGGGACGCCCGTTCGCGTGCGCCGCGTGAACCCGCCCGAGCAGGAACGCGCAATACTTCGCCGGGGCGCACGAGCCCCGGAACGGATGGATACCCCGATGTCGCTGGTCGCCGTGCTGCGCCGCAAGCTGCCTGACGGCGGCTCGGCCCCGGTCGACCCGGCAAAACAGGCTGCCGCTCCGCCGGCGAAAGCCCCCGCGATAGCCGGAAAGATCCCCGTACCACCCGCACCTGCGCCCAAAGAGGCATCTCCGCCCAAACAGGCCGTAGCGCCGGTGGCTCAGCCGAAGCCGCCCGCGCCGCCCGCGCCATCGCCGGAGAAGGCGCAAAAGGGCCACTTCGTCGTCCAGGCAGGGGCATTCTCGGTCGAAGCCAACGCGAAGAAGGTCGCGGCAAGGAT
Source organism: Novosphingobium sp. (assembly GCA_028697875.1). Classification (GTDB taxonomy): domain Bacteria; phylum Pseudomonadota; class Alphaproteobacteria; order Sphingomonadales; family Sphingomonadaceae; genus Caenibius. Next base: position 2,572 of record JAQVEQ010000006.1, read on the forward strand.
CGGCGGGACGGTCGACAGGCCCGGCAAGCTCTATCGCGTGCGCACCGGGCCGTTTGTAACCCGTGAGGAAGCGAATGCCTCCCTCGCCAAGGTCAAGGGCGCGGGCTATAGCGGAGCACGAATCTACAGCGTCGATTAGCCCCCGCGTCGCTCCTGCGGGCGGTGGGAGCCAGTTTGAAACCTATTGCCCGCATTGCCGTTGCCGCCCTGGCATTGTCCGCTACGCCAGCTGGTGCACGCGACCAGGCCGTCATTCCGGCGGCACCTGACCCACAGGACGTTCCGATCGCGCTGCTGGCCGATCTCAACAGCGGGCAAGTGCTTCACGCGCGCGAGGCGGACAGGCGCTTCGTCCCCGCGTCGGTCACCAAAGTGATGACGGCCTTCCTCGCCTTCGAACTGATCGGGGAGGGACGGCTATCGCCCGACCGGGTCCTCACGATGGATCACGAAATCTTCCGGGAATGGGCGCGTAAGGGCTCGTCGATGTTCCTGGGCGACGGCGCCCGCGTCACCGTGGACGAACTGCTCCACGGCATCACGACCGTCTCGGCCAACGACGCCTGCATCGTACTGGCCAAGGGCGCTGCGGGGTCGACCGACAAATGGGTCGCGATGATGAATGCCAAGGCCCGCGAACTCGGCATGACGGACAGCCATTTCGGCACGCCCAATGGCTGGATGGACGATGGGCGCACGTTCGTCAGCGCCCGCGACCTGATGAAACTCGCGCGGGCGATGATTACCCGCCATCCCGAGCTTTACCGCCGCTATGTCGGTCATCGCACCTTTGCCTACGGCGGGATCCAGCAGGCGAACCACGACCCCATGCTCGGCCGGGTCGCAGGCGCCGACGGGATCAAGACGGGATATACGCGGCAGGCGGGCTACAACTACCTCGGCACTGCCCAGCGCGACGGCCGTAGGCTGGTGATGGTCCTTGCGGGAACGGCTAGGCCCAACATCCGCGCCCGGGCCGCGCGCGCCTACATCGAATGGGGCTTCACGCATTTTGCGAACCGCCGCCTGTTTCCGGCCAACGCAGTGGTCGGAACCGCCCAGGTGCAGGACGGTTCTGCCCTCTCCGTGCCGCTCGTGGCGCCCCAGGCCGTCATTGTCAGCTATGCGCGCGGAACAAAGCCGCCCATTTCGCTCAGGATCCACTATAGTGGCCCGCTGAAGGCCCCCATCAGGAAGGGGGCCGAAGTCGCCAAGCTGGAGGTCACGATCAAGGGGCAGCAACCGATCCATGTGCCGCTGGCCGCCGGGGAAGCCGTGGCACAGGCCAATTGGTGGCAGCGGCTGCGCAATGGCCTTGCCGGGATCGTCCCATGACCCGCGGGCGTTTCGTCACGTTCGAAGGCGGGGAAGGGGTGGGCAAGTCCACTCAGTCCCGGATGCTGGCGGCCGCCCTGGAAACGCGCGGAATCGATGTCGTACTGACCCGCGAGCCCGGCGGGACCCCCGGCGCGGAAGCAATTCGTTCCCTGCTGCTCACGACCGACGGGGCAGGCTGGAACGCCCGCGCTGAAGCGCTTCTGTTCGCCGCCGCCCGGTCTGACCATGTCGAGCGGCTGATCCGTCCGGCAATGGAACGAGGCAGCTGGGTCATCTGCGACCGCTTCCTCGATTCGAGTCGCGCCTACCAGGGCGGCGGCAGTGGAATCGGCGAGGCAGACCTGCTGGAACTGCACCGGATCGGAAGCAACGGACTGCTGCCCGACCGCACGATACTGATCGAGGTGCCGCCCGATGTGACTGCGGCCCGCCTCGCCAGGCGCGACGGCGGCGAAGCCGACCGGATCGGCGGACGCGATGCCGCCTATCATGCCCGCGTGGCGCAAGCGTTCGCGGATCTGGCCGAAGCGGAACCTGCGCGGTTTATCCGGGTCGACGGACAATGCGATCCGGATGAAACCCACGCGCGCATCCTCGCGGGGCTGGCACCCCTGCTGGAGCAGGCGCAGTGAACCACGGCCATCTCCGCCTTGCCGGCCATGAGGAGCCCTGGCGCGAATGGCGCGATGCCCTGTCGGGCACACGCATGCACCACGGCTGGATCCTTGGCGGCAGGAAGGGGCTCGGGAAGGCATCCTTCGCCTTGGCCGCCGCGCGCGAACTGGTGGCGGAACCGGGAATCCCGCAGCCCCCGGGCGAGCATCCCGACGTGATCGTGCTGTCCCACCTGCCGGCCAGCGCGGATGACGAGGCCAAGAAAGCCGAAGGCAAGCCCTATCAGGTGAAGCGCAGCATCGGGATCGCCCAGATCCGCGAGATGCAGCACCGGCTGGTCACACGCCCCACGCTCGGCAGCCGTCGTGCCATCGTCATCGATCCGGCCGACGATCTCGAGAAACCGGCCGCCAACGCCCTGCTCAAGAGCCTCGAAGAGCCGCCTGCCGGGTCTTTCTTCCTGCTTGTCTCCCATCGCCCCGGGCGTTTGCTGGCGACGATCCGTTCCCGCTGCCGCATGCTCCGTTTTCCGAGCCTGCCCAATGCCGAGGTCGATGCAGTGCTGCGCGCCAATGCGCCGAATGCCGATGCGGCCACGCGTGCGGCCGCCATTGCGGCTGCTTGCGGCTCGCCGGGTGCGGCGCTCGATTTCGTGGCGCAGGACCTCGGCCCGCTGCACCACCTGATGCAGCGGATTGCCCAGGCGGGCGATCCCGGCTTCGCCCTGCGCAGCGAACTCGCCCAGGCGATCGGCCAACGGCCCGACCGCGAACGGGTGCTCGCCAGCCTCGAACTGGCCCGCGCCGTCCTGGCGAGCGAAATCCGGGGGGTGGAGGCCGCGCGGCTGCTCCGGATCGTGGAGGCGCACGGCGAGATCAACCGCCTCGCCGGACAGGCCCCGACCTATAATTTCGACCCTGCCTTGCTGGTTATGGAAATCGGCACCTTGCTCGCATCGGCTGCGGTGGATAGGGAGCCCGGCCATGGCTGAACCCTTTTATATCACGACCGCGATCGCCTATCCCAACGGCAAGCCGCATATCGGGCACGCTTACGAAGCGATTGCCGGCGATGCGATCGCCCGCTTCCACCGGCTGAACGGACGCGACGTCCGGTTTGTCACGGGTACCGACGAACATGGGCTCAAGATGGCCCAGACGGCGCGTTCCGCCGGGCGGGAGACTATCGATTTCGCAACGGAAATGTCAAACTATTTCCGTGTGATGGGCGAGAAACTCAATATCTCTTATAATGCATTCCGGCGGACTACGGAAGAGCAGCACATAGCTGCCAGCACCGCCATCTGGAAGGCGATGGAGGCCAATGGGGACCTCTACCTCGACCGCTACGAAGGCTGGTATTCGATCCGCGACGAAGCTTTCTACGCCGAAGACGAGCTGATCGAAGGGGAAGGGGGACAGAAGCTCTCCCCCCAGAAGACGCCCGTCGAATGGACGGTGGAGGAAAGCTGGTTCTTCCGTCTCTCCAAATATCGCGATTTCCTGATCGAATTGAACGAAACGCCGGGTTTCCTCGAGCCGGAAAGCCGCCGCAACGAAGTGCTGAGCTTTCTCAAGGGGCAGGACCTGCGGGATCTTTCGGTCTCCCGCACAAGCTTCGACTGGGGCGTTCCGGTGCCGGACAGCCCGGGACATGTCATGTACGTGTGGGTCGATGCCCTGACGACCTATCTCACCGGTATCGGTTATCCCGACACGTCCGGCGACTTCGCCCGGTTCTGGCCCGCCGACCTGCACCTGATCGGCAAGGACATCGTCCGCTTCCACGCCGTCTACTGGCCCGCCTTCCTCAAGTCCGCCGGCCTGGCGATTCCCAAGAGCATCTTCGGCCACGGATTCCTGCTCCATCGCGGGGAGAAGATGTCGAAATCGCTCGGCAATGTGGTCGATCCGCTGGAACTGGCGGAACGCTTCGGCGTCGACCAGTTGCGCTATTTCCTGCTGCGCGAAGTCAGCTTCGGGCAGGACGGCAGCTATTCCGCCGAGGCCATCGTTACCCGCTGCAATGCCGAACTGGCCAACAGCTTCGGCAATCTGGCCCAGCGGGTGATGAGCTTCATCGCCAAGAACTGCGATGGCGGCTTCACGGCCGAAGCCCCTGTCGAACCCGCGGACGCGGAAGTGCGCGAAAAAGTGCGCCGCGCCTGTGCCGAGGAATTGCCGCAGGCATTCGAGCGGCTGGCCCTTTCCGTCGGTCTGGAGGCATGGATGCAGGCAGTCTTCGCCTGCAATGCCTATATCGACGAACAGGCCCCCTGGGCCTTGCGCAAGACCGACCCGGAACGGATGAAGCGCGTTCTGGCAACGCTTTGCGGCTGCATCCGCGATCTCGCTATCGCAGTTTCTCCAGTAACACCAGTGGCTTCTAGCAAGATTCTCGATTTCCTGTGCATTCCGGTAAAAGCGCGCGATCTTGCTGCCCTGGCCGATGACCCGGCACTGGGCGCGATCCGGGTCGACAATCCCAAGCCCGCCTTCCCGCGGCTCGAACTGCCGAGCGACGAAGAAGAAGCCTGATGCTGATCGATTCCCACTGCCACCTCGAGTACAAGGGCCTGGTCGAAGACCAGCAGGGCGTGCTTGCCCGCGCCCGCGAGGCCGGAGTGAGGGGCTTCCTCAACATCTCGACCCGCCAGAGCGAATGGGACCGGGTCGTCGGCACCGCCGCGCGCGAAAGTGACGTCTGGGCCAGCGTCGGCATCCATCCGCACGAGGCTGACGCCCATGCGGATCTTGGCGCTGCCGCACTACTAGAAGCCGCCGCGCATCCCAAGGTAATCGGGATCGGCGAGACGGGCCTCGATTACTATTACGACAAATCCGACCGCCAAGTGCAACAGGCGCTGTTCCGCACCCATATCGGGGTCGCCCGCGAAACCGGCCTACCGGTCATAGTCCATACGCGCGACGCGGAAGAGGATACCGCCGCGATCCTTGCCGACGAAATGGAGAACGGCGCCTTTCCGGCGCTGATCCACTGCTTCACTGCGTCGGCTCACTTTGCTCGGCAGATGCTCGACCTGGGCCTCACGATCTCCTTGTCAGGTATCGTAACTTTCAAGAATGCCAGGGACTTGCAGGAAATAGCGAAGGAACTTCCGGAAGATCGCCTGCTGGTCGAAACCGACGCCCCGTTCCTGGCTCCGGTTCCTCATCGCGGGCAGACCTGCGAACCGGCCTTCGTGGCCGATACGGCCGCGTTCGTCGCGCAATTGCGCGGGATGGAGGCGGCCAGACTGCACGACGCCACCACGCACAATTTTCATGATTTGTTCCAGAAAGCCGGCGCATGAGGCTGATCATGCTCGGCTCGGGCACATCGTCCGGCGTGCCGAGGGTCGGCAACGACTGGGGCGCCTGCGATCCCACGGACCCGCGCAACCGCCGCAGCCGCGTCTCGATCATCGTCGAAAGCAAGGAAGGATCACGGCTGCTCGTCGACACGTCGACCGACTTGCGCCAGCAATTGCTCGACAACGCCATCGACCGCATCGACGCCGTGTTTTGGACCCACGATCATGCGGACCATTGCCACGGCATCGATGACCTGAGGGCGCTACGCTATGGCCGAAGCGGACCGTTGCCAGGCTTTGCCTCCGAAGAGACAGTGCGCCGCCTGCGCCAGCGCTTCGGCTACATCTTTGCCGGGCAATTCGGCTATCCGACAATCGTGTCGATCGACACGCTGGACCGGTTGAAAATGTTCGCGGGATTTCGCGTCGTGACTTGCCAGATGCCGCATGGCCCGATGGAAAGCACTGCCTACCGGTTCGAGCAGGACGGAAAATCAATCGGATATGCCACTGATTTCAATGGGATTAGTGGCGATCTTATTGACCTGTTCATGGATCTCGACGTGCTGGTCGTCGATTGCCTGCGGCGCGATCCGCATCCGACTCATGCGCACCTTGCCATGTCGCTCGAACTCGGCAAGCGTTGCCGGGCCCGGACAGTCGTGCTGACGCATCTCGACAAGAGCTTGGATTACAAGAGCTTGTCGAGCGAAGTTCCCGACAATGTTCTGGTTGGTTACGATGGTCTGGTGCTCGACGCATGAGTACGGGCAACTGGCTTTCGATCCTTTTCGTGGGTCTGGCGCTCGTCCTGCCTGTAACCGCGCTGCTTGGGCGACGCGTCTCTCTGGCCAAAATGGCGAGCATGGCGCTGATGTGGTGCGCGATTTTCGTTGCCGTCGCCTTGATCGTAGGGCTCATGATCCGATGATGCCCCTCTCTCGCCTTGATCTATATTTAACATAATATACATTATCATTTCGATATGTCCAAACCAACCTCCAGTCCGATCCTGCGCCTCCTCCGCATCATGGCGCGCTTGCGCGACCCGGAGCGTGGCTGCGACTGGGATCGCGCACAGGACTTCGCTTCGATCGCTCCATACACGATCGAGGAAGCCTACGAGGTTGCCGACGCCATCGCACGCTCCGACATGGGCGAACTGAAGGAGGAACTGGGCGACCTCTTGCTCCAGGTGGTGTTCCATTCCCGCATGGCCGAAGAAGCCGGGCATTTCGACTTCGATGCCGTGGCCAACGCGATCGCCGACAAGATGGAAGCGCGCCACCCTCACATCTTCGGCTCCACGATCCACGATGCCATGGCAGAAGACCGGGAGACGCGCTGGGAGGCACTCAAGGCACAGGAACGGAGCGCCAAGGGCGCCGTGAGCGCGATGGACGGCGTCGCCCGGGCGCTTCCGGCGCTGCTCCGTGCCGAAAAGCTCCAAAAGCGCGCCGCGCGCGAAGGCTTCGACTGGCCCGATCCTCGCGGGCCTGCGGAAAAAGTCGCCGAGGAAACCCAAGAACTGGACGAAGCATCGCCAGACGAGCGGCTGGAAGAAGCGGGCGACCTGCTTTTCGCCGCCGTCAATCTCGTGCGCGCATACGGCATCGCCCCCGAAGAGGCGCTGCGCGCCGCCAACGACAAGTTCGAGCGGCGCTATCGCGGCATGGAAGAATTGGCAGGCGGTTCGCTCGCGGGCCTGTCGCTCGACGAACAGGAAGCGCTCTGGCAACGGGTGAAGCGGTCAGAGACTGGCAAAACGCCCTAGTTCCATCGGGGTCAGGCGGACGTCGAGCCGCCTCTGCGGCCCTTCGGGCCCCATTCCCGCGTCCTCTTCCGCCAGTACGTCGCCATGGGCATGAAGCCAGGCGATACGCTGCCCATCGCTCGCCGGCAGGACGAAGCTGTGCACTTTCGCTCCGCTGGTCAGCAATGCGTCGAGCCGCGCCAGCAATTCGTCGATGCCTTCGCCGGTAACGGCCGAGATCGGCACGATGGAGTCATCTTCCCCGGCAAACGCCGCCAGTTCCGCTTTCCTGTTCGCGTCGAGCAGGTCCCACTTGTTCCATGCCTCGACGATGGGAATAGTGGATTCGCCCCCTTCTCCATCGATCACGCCGAGGTCGGACAGCACTTCCAGCACCTGCTTCTTCTGAGCGGTACTGGCGGGATTGGCGATGTCGCGCACATGGACGATCACGTCCGCCGCGGTCACTTCCTCCAGCGTCGCGCGGAAGGCCGCCACGAGCTGCGTCGGCAGGTCGGAAATGAACCCCACCGTGTCCGAGAGGATCGCCTTTTCCACCCCCGGCAAGCGAATTGCCCGCATGGTCGGGTCCAACGTTGCGAACAGAAGATTTTCCGCCATGACGCCAGCACCGGTCAACCGGTTGAAAAGAGTGGATTTCCCAGCATTGGTATAGCCGACGAGGGCAATTACCGGCCATGGCGCCCTGCCCCTTCGCTCGCGATGCAAGGTTCGCGTGCGCCGGACCTGGTCCAGTTCCTTGCGCAAACGCCCCATGCGGGCGCGAATCATCCGCCGGTCGGCCTCGATCTGGGTTTCGCCGGGCCCGCCCAGGAAACCGAAGCCGCCCCGCTGACGTTCCAGGTGAGTCCAGCTGCGCACTAGGCGGCTCTGCTGGTAATCGAGATGGGCCAGATCGACCTGCAGGCGCCCTTCCGCCGTCGCCGCGCGCTCCCCGAAGATTTCGAGGATCAACCCGGTACGGTCGATCACCTTGCGCTTGAGCCGTTCCTCCAGGTTGCGCTGCTGGATCGCGGAAAGCGCACCGTCGATGATGACCAGTTCCGCCTCTTCCTGGAGACAGGCCGTTTCGATCCGCTGGATCTGGCCTTCGCCGAACAGGGTACCCGGCCGCACATCGCGCACCGGAATGACGAAGCCGTCCGCAACCACGATGCCGATCGCAAGCGCGAGGCTGCATGCCTCCTCGAACCGCGATTCGGCATCGACGCTATACGCCTTGCCCCTGATGTCGGGACACACGACAAGGGCACGCGCACCGCGCGTGACCTCGCCGGCAAGTTCGTCGGAAAAGCTCAGTCGTCCGCATCCTCATCCGAATCGCCGCTCAGATCGACGGGCGAAGCGGGTTGGATGGTCGACACGGCATGCTTGTAGGCAAGCTGCACGTAGCCTTCGCGTTCGAGCAGCATGCAGAACAGGTCGAATGCAGCGATCCGGCCCTGCAGCATCACGCCGTTCACCAGGAACATGGTGACCTGGACATTGGCGTCGCGCACGCTGGTAAGGAACACGTCCTGCAACAGGCGCTGCTTGCGGCTACCTTCCCCGATCGCGCCGAACTGGGCGGCATCCAGCGGGTGGCTGGGCATGATCGTGGAAATGGCATGCTTGTAGACCAGCTGCGACTGGCCATCGCGGCGCAGCAGGATCGAAAAGTTGTCGAACCAGGTAACGATCCCCTGCAGCTTCACACCCTTGACCAGGAACATGGTCACGGGCGTCTTGTTCTTGCGCAGCAGGTTGAGGAAAGCGTCCTGCAGGTTCTGCCCTTTGATGGCGCCAGTAGCCGGTGCCGGGGTTGCAGCCTCTTCAGCCGCTTCCGGCTTCGAGCGAGGACGAGCGGACAGGGTGCGGCCAGCGGCCATATCTCTATCTCCTGTTGTTGGCGGCCGCTTGTGGCGATCCGCATTCTGGCCGCCATAGCCGCCCGAATATGAGCGGAATATGACAGCCGACTATCCAAAGCCCGATATTATGGACTTTGCTGCACTGCGCAAAGAACTTTTTTGCGCCACGCGGAGATAGTGTTGGAAAGACCCCTGTCAATCCTCGCGATGGTCCGAAAGGCCGAGCAACTTGAGTTTGCGGTGCAAGGCAGAGCGCTCCATCCCGATAAATACCGCCGTTTTGGAGATATTTCCGGAAAAACGGCGAATCTGAATCCGCAGGTATTCACGTTCGAAACTCTCGCGCGCCTCGCGCAGGGGGACCCCCATGAGGGCGCCGACGCCGACTTCCCCTTCCCCGCCCCGGCCGGTGATTTCCGGCGGCAGCATATCGACATCGATCTGTTCAAGCCGTTCGCGCGGTGCAAGGATCACTGTCCGTTCCACGACATTGCGCAACTGCCGGACATTGCCGGGCCAGTCGTAGGCTTGCAGCGCCGCCATCGCTTCCTCGCTGATACGCGGCGGGGCAATGCCCTGTTCGCTGGCAAAGCGGGCGAAGAAATGGTCGGCGAGCGCAGGAATATCCTCCCGGCGCTGGACCAGCGGCGGGATCGCGACCGGCACGACATTGAGCCGGTAGAACAGGTCCTCGCGAAAACGCTTTTCGGCGATTTCCTTTTCGAGGTCGCGCGAAGTGGAGGAAACGACTCTCACGTCGACGCCGATCTCGCGATTGCCCCCTACCCTGACGAAACTCTGGTCGGTCAGCACGCGCAGGATCCGCGCCTGGGTGGAAAGGGGCATGTCCGCCACTTCGTCGAGGAACAGGGTCCCGCCATTGGCGAGTTCTAGCAAACCGGCCCGCACGAGCTTTCCGTCCACCTCTTCGCCGAACAGTTCCTGCTCGAAACGTTCCGGCGTGATGCGCGCGGAATTGACCGTGACGAAGGCCTTGTCGGCGCGCGGGCTCCAGCTGTGGAGCAGGCGCGCGGCGACTTCCTTGCCCGATCCCGCCGCCCCGCTGATCAGCACGCGGCTGCCCGTATTGGCCACCCGCTTGAGCGTTGCGCGCACCTGGTTGATCAGGCCACTGTTGCCGGTGAATTCCCCGGCGTTGAGGAAACCCTCGCGCAGCCGGGCATTCTCACGCCGCAACCGCTCGGTTTCCGTCGCCCGCTCGACCAGCATCAGCAGACGTTCGGTCTCGAACGGCTTTTCGATGAAATCGACGGCCCCACGGCTGACCGCCGAAACGGCGGTGTCGATATTGCCATGGCCGGAGAAGATAATCACCGGCAGGTCGGGCTCGCGGCTCTTGATCGCATCGAGCACTTCGAGCCCATCCATCGGACTGCCATGAAGCCAGACGTCGAGCAGCACGAGGCTGGGCCGCCGTTCGTCAATCGCGGCCAGCGCGGCCGTGCTGTCTCCTGCCGTCCGGCATTCGTAACCCTCGTCGCTCAACACGCCGGCGACGAGCTCGCGAATATCGCGTTCATCGTCGACGATCAGAATGTCGAGCGCCATGCCATAGTCTCCTTCGGGAATAATCCGGTTCGTGTCATTCGGCCGCCTCGCGGCCTGCCAGGGGATCGCGCGCCAGACGCAGTGTCACGCAAGCGCCTCCGCCGGGGTTGGCGGAAAAGCTCATCTCTCCGCCATGTTCCTCGACGATCTTGTTGACGATCGCGAGCCCCAGCCCAGTCCCCTTCTCGCGCGTCGTCACATAAGGTTCGACAATCCGTTCGCGGTCCTTGGGCAAGCCCACGCCATTGTCGCGAATGGCGATCGAAATGCTGTCCTTGTCCGCCGCCACATGGACTTCGATACGCCCGCGGTAATCCGCATCGGCAGTCTTGCGGCGCGTTTCGACCGCTTCGAGCGCGTTTTTCAGAACATTGGTCATCGCTTGGCCGAACTGGTGCCGGTCGCAGGCGATCGTTGCGGGTACGTCGTCGTCCGCAGCGAAAGCATAGTCGATCTCGGGATGCGCCACTTCCTGCAGGAACAGCGCCTGGCGGACGAGATCGACCGCGTCCTCCTGCCGGAAGACAGGCTTCGGCAGCCGCGCGAAGGAGGAAAACTCGTCGACCATCTTCCGGAGATCGCCGACCTGGCGGATGATCGTGCTGGTCAGTTCATCGAACAGTTCCCGGTCGGTTTCGATCTGACGGCCATAGCGGCGGCTGAGCCGTTCGGTGGCCAGCTGGATCGGGGTCAGCGGGTTCTTGATCTCGTGCGCGATCCGCCGCGCGACGTCCGACCACGCGGCCTGGCGCTGATCGACCAGCTGGCGGGTAATATCCTCGAACGTAATCACATGCCCGCCGGGCGCAGGCGCGATCTTGGCCGCCAGCGTCAGCAGTTCGCCGTCCTTGCCATATTGGACGAGCCCGCCGGAAAGGTTCGCCTCGAGCATGGCCGCAAGCTGCGGGGCGATATCGGCCAGCTCCAGCCCGACCGGGGCCGGTCCCGGCTTGTCGAACAGGATCTTCTGCGCCGAACTGTTCATCAGCAGGACCCTGCGGTCCTGATCCACGGAAATGATCCCCGCGGTGATCGATTCCAGCACCGCCTCGGTAAAGGCGCGGCGTTCCTCCAGCTGCCGGTTGGCGGAAACCAGCGCCTGGGTCTGCTGTTCGATCTGGGCCGTCATCCGGTTGAAGGCCCGGTTGAGCAGGCCGATCTCGTCCGCGCCGGTGCGCCCTTCCACGCGGACCGAAAAATTGCCCGCGCCGACCCGCCGTGCCGCGCCGACCAGCTCGGTCAAAGGCTGGACCTGCCGGTCGGCGAAACGCAGCGCGAACCAGATAGCCAGCCATACCAGCGCCAGCGAGACGAAGAACAGCGCCAGATTGAAGCGCAATTGCAGACTCCGCGCCTTGCTGGTGAGGATGTCGTATGCCTGCCGCACACTCTGCGCCCGCTTCCACTGGCTCAGCGCCAGCGCATCGGAACTGCGCGCGGCATAGAGGTAGATCCCCGCATCCCGGTCGATGGCCGTGAACGCCGAAACGCGGTCGGCATTGGCTTCCACGACCACCTGCTCGCCCGCGTCGATCCGCCGCAGGGCATTCTGGCCGACCAGTCCGGAGCGGTTTTCCTTGTCGGGGTCGATGATCGCCGCAATGGTCAGCTTGCCGTCCTTGCCCTTTTGCAGGATCGCGGATTCGTTCAGCTTGCGGCCGACCACCTGATAGGAATAGCCCTCGGCGAATTCGGGACTGAGGATGGAGGTCTGCGCAAGGTAGGACCGCAAGTCCCCCGCCATCGTCACCGTCTCGTTGCCGACATCGCGCAGGTTCTGCTCATAATAGCCCCGCGCCAGGCGATTGGCATTTTCCAGCATTCCGCGCGAATTGTCGGAAAACCAGAATTCGATCCCGGACTGGAACAGGATCGCGGCGAAAATCGCCACCAGCAGTGTCGGAATCGCCGCTATCAGCGAGAAGATCGCCACCAGCCTGACATGCAGGCGTGCCGTGCTGCCCGCAGCACGCCTGATCGCCCGCCGCCGTCCCATCAGCACCAGCAGCCCCATAGCGGGGAGCAGCGTACCGATCAGCAGGGTCGCAACCTGCCCGGACGGCACAAGGCCGCCCCTGGCCGGAGCCGAAGAGAATGCATACCAGCTGGTCACGACCATCGCGGCCAGCGCTACCGCGCAGACCACTTCGAGGATGCGAAAGACATTCGCGCGTCGCGAAGCCACCACCATACGGCGCCACCAAGCGGGCCATGGACGTTTGGAAAGGTTCGGCCGGTCAGCCATCGTGACGTGTTTACAACGGTACTGTTGCTAAAATGCAAGAGGTTTTGAGCAAGTGCCAGTGCTTTTCCAACATTGGTCAGACGCGCTGGGTAAAACGCTCCGGATCGATCGCCAGTTCCCCGAGACGTTTACGCAAGGTATTGCGGTTGATTCCCAGCATTTGCGCGGCCTTGAGCTGGTTACCGCCAGTCTCGGCCAAGGCGTGCTCGAACAGGGGCTTTTCGAAGGCGGCCAGTGCGCTGTGATAGAGCGTCCCATCGGCCGGGCCGGATTCCGCCAGCCAGCTGCCGAGAGCCGCGCCGAAATCGACGTCGCCCTCCATTTGCGGCACATGCGGCTGTTCGTCCAGGAAAGTCGCCACCACTATCCGGTCGATCACGTCCTCACGCGCGAGGAGCGCCATGCGATAGATGAAATTGCGCAGTTCACGCACGTTCCCGCGCCAGGGCTGGCGTTCGAGAAGCGCCACGGCATCGTCCGCGAGCGTATGCCGCGGCAGCCCCTCTTCCGCCGCCTGGGTCAGGAAATGGCGTGCAAGAGAGCCGATGTCGTCCACTCTCTCACGCAAGGGCGGCATCTGGATCGGGACCACGTTCAAGCGGTAGTAGAGATCCTCGCGGAAACGCCCTTCGGCAATAAGAGGCCGCAAGTCGCGGTGGGTAGCCGCGATGATCCGCACGTCGATGGCAATTTCGTCCTGCCCGCCGACACGCCTGATCCGCCCGGACTGAAGCGCCCGCAACAGGCGCGTCTGCGCCTCGAGCGGCATATCACCGATCTCGTCGAGGAACAGCGTCCCCCCACTCGCCTGTTCGAACTTGCCGATGCTGCGCGCCACGGCGCCGGTGAAAGCGCCCTTTTCGTGCCCGAAAAGCTCGCTCTCGATCAGGTCCCCGGGAATGGCGGCGGTGTTGACTGCCACAAATGGACCGCCGCGGCGCGAACCGAGTTGGTGGATCGCCTCGGCCACCAGTTCCTTGCCGGTGCCGGATTCGCCCAGCACGAGAACGGTAAGATCGTTGTGCAGGACCCGGGTAATCATCCTGTAGACGCCCTGCATCGCCTGGCTGCGCCCGACCAGCGGCAAGCCGCCGGCATCGGCATGCTGTTCCTTTTCCGAAGGCGCCCGCGTGTCGATCGCCTGGCGCACCGCGCGCACCAGCTCGTCGAGATCGAACGGCTTGGGGAAATATTCGAAGGCTCCGGTATCGGTTGCACGAACCGCCGTATCAAGCGTGTTCTGTGCAGACAGGATAATGATCGGCAAGTCGGGATATCCCGCCCGGACGTCGCCCAGGCTTTCGATCCCGTCGCCGTCCTTCAGCATGACGTCGGTCAACAGCGCGCCATAGCTGTTCGCCGCCAGCATGCGGTCGCGGCAGGCGATCGACTCGCAATGGTCGACCTCGAGCCCTTCCGCCTCCAGCGCTGCCTTGATGACGACGGCAATCGATTCGTCGTCTTCGACCAGTAGGATCCTCTCGCTCATGCCGCGCGCTTGCCTCCTGCTGCCGGTTTGGCGACCGGCAAGTGGATATTGAAATGAGTCCACCCTTCCGCCTCGTCGCGTTCGTGCGTGATCCGCCCATCCATGTCCCGGACCAGCTTCTTGACCAGCGCCAGTCCCAAGCCCTGCCCGTTCTTCTTGCTGGTCACGAAAGGTTCGAAGATATGGTCGCGCAAGGCCGGGTCGACGCCCGGGCCATTGTCGCTGACCCGCACCTGTATCGGCAGGCGGATCGGCCGGCCGAGCCGGATCGCATTCATGACGAACCCGCTGACGAAGCGGGTGCGGATGACCACTTTCGGATTTTCGGCATCCTTGCACGCTTCGCGCGCGTTCGAAATCAGGTTGATGAGCACTTGCACCAAGCCATCCGCGTTGCCCAGCACGGGGGGCAACGACGGGTCGAACTCCTCGACCAGCTGGACATCGTCCTTCGCCGCGGCATCCACCACCGTTCGCGCGCGGTGGATCACTTCGTGCAGGTTGCATTCCGCCACCGGTTCGGGCTGTTCGCGTCCCAGCGACTGCATCCGGTCGATCAGCTTGGCGATCCGGTCGACCTCGTCCGCAATCAACCCGGTCAGCGACCGTTCCGCCCCATCAACCTTGCGCGCAAGCAACTGGGCCGCTCCGCGAATGGCCGCCAGCGGGTTCTTGATCTCGTGCGCGAGAATCGCGGGCGTGCGGACTGCCTTTTCGTGATCGTCGCCCAATCCGCCGGAATCGCCGGATTCATGCATGGTGAGAAGCTGCCAGCCCTGGGCCCCGGCCACCGGCGATAGCGTCAGGTCGACACTCCTTTCGGGCTGGTTGCGCAAGCTCATGCTGACGGCATGGGCGGAAATCTGGGCATCGCCCCGCGCAAGCCAGTCATTGAGCCGCATCTCGTCGAAACGGACGAACTGATCCAGACTCTTGCCGGCCATCCGGCTCATGCCGAGACCGAGGAACTGCTCCGCCGCCGGATTTGCGCTGGCGATCCGCAGGTCGGGATCGAGCAGCAGGACGGCCAGCCCGAGGCTGGCAAGCTGACTTGCCGCGGAAGGCGTCTGGTTCACGCGGCCTTCCGCTGCAACAGCGGCTCGTAGAAGCGCGCCAGTTCATCGAGCACTTCTCGCGGATCGTCGATGAAATTGACCCGGTTGCGGAACTCGGCCGAGCCATGCAGCCCCTTGGTGTACCAGCCCAGGTGCTTGCGGGCGATCTTGGCCCCGACATCCTCGCCATAAAGATCCAGCATGCCGCGGTAATGCTCGAGAATGACGGCATATTGTTCGTCGACATCGGGGTCGGGCATAACGCTGCCATGGCGCAGCCAGTGCATCACCTGGCCCAGCAGCCACGGCTTGCCGTAGGCCCCGCGGCCGATCATCACCCCGTCCGCGCCACTCTGTTCGAGCGCGGACGCAACGTCGTCGATCCCGCAAATATCGCCATTGACGACCACCGGGATCGAAACCGCATCCTTGACCTTGCGGACGAAGCTCCAGTCCGCCTGCCCCTTGTACATCTGGTTGCGGGTGCGGCCGTGGACCGTCACCATCTTCGCGCCGAGATCCTCGGCGATCCGGGCCAGTTCCGGGGCATTGAGCGAATTGTGGTCCCACCCCATGCGCATCTTGACCGTCACCGGCACCGAAACCGCCTTCACGGTGGCCTCGATCAGGCTGGCGGCCAGCTTGAGGTCGCGCATCAGCGCACTGCCCGCCTCGCCATTGACGACCTTCCTCACCGGACAGCCCATATTGATGTCGATGATCGCCGCGCCGCGATCCTCGTTGAGCTTGGCGGCCTCGCCCATTTCGTTGGGCGTGCAGCCGACGAGTTGCATCGAGACCGGTTCCTCGATCGCATCCCACGCCGCCTTCTGGATCGACTGGCGCGTTTCACGGATCGCCGCCGGCGAGGCGATCATTTCCGTCACGTTGAGGCCGGAGCCGAAACGGCGCACCAGCCTGCGGAACGGCAAGTCCGTCACGCCGGTCATCGGCGCAAGGATCACCGGGCAGTCGATCGTCACCGGGCCGACCTGGATCGGCTTGACGGAAGGAGGAGTAGGATGTGTGCTCATACGATTTGCCTAAAATTTAGGCACGCGCATAGTGGATTGCGATAGGACCTGCAAGCAGCTACCCGCGCGAGCCATGAACGGCGCATTCCCATCCCCCGGCTCCTCACCTGCTTTCGCAGCCGTGATCGTGGCGGCGGGCAAGGGCCTGCGCGCGGGACAACCCGTGCCTAAACAGTTCGCGCGCTGGCGCGGAAAACCGCTGCTAAGGCATTCGGCGGAAGCGCTGGCGGCGGCAGGTGCGGCCCCGATCGTCGTCGCCATTCCTGAAGGGGTGGAAGCGATCGCCGCCGAGGCGCTGGCCGGTCTTCCCGGAGTACGGTTCGTTAGTGGCGGTGCGACCCGGCAACTTTCGGTCCGGACGGCGCTGGAAAGCCTGACAGGCGACAGCCCGGCCCGTGTCCTGATACACGATGCCGCGCGGCCGGTTGTTCCGGCGGCGGCGGTCGATCGCCTGCTCGGCGCGCTGGAAAGCCATCCCGGGGCAATCCCCGTCCTTCCCGTGGTGGACAGCCTCGCGGTCGAAGCCGATGGCGTGATGGCGGGCAGCGCAAGGCGCGAGGAGCTGCGCCGCGTCCAGACTCCGCAGGCTTTCCGTTTCGCCGACATCTTGTCCGCCCATCGTAGCTGGACCGGTGAACCGGAGGCTGGCGACGATGCGCAAGTCGCCCGTGCGGCGGGGCTTTCCGTATCCCTGGTCGAAGGCGACGAGGCCATGCGCAAGCTGACTTTCGCGGAGGATTTCATGGAACAAGCGCCACCAATCCGCAGCGGCATGGGCTACGACGTCCATCGCCTGGCCGATGGCGAGGAACTGTGGCTCTGCGGTATCAAGGTCGAACATTCGCAAGGCCTTGCCGGACACAGCGACGCCGATGTGGCGATCCATGCCCTGGTAGATGCCCTGCTCGGCGCAGTCGGCGCGGGCGATATCGGGCAGCACTTCCCGCCCAGCGATCCGCAATGGCGCGGCGCGCCATCCGCCCTGTTCCTCGAACATGCCGCCGCATTGGTCGCGAATTCCGGGCACCGGATCGGCAATGTGGACGTCACAATCGTTTGTGAAGCACCGAAAATCGGCCCACATCGCGATACCATGCGGACCCGCCTGGCAGAGTTGATGGGCGTTGACATCGCTTGTGTTAGCGTCAAGGCCACTACCACGGAAGGATTGGGATTCACCGGCCGCCGCGAAGGCATCGCCGCCCAAGCCATGGCAACAGTCGTCAGGGTAAGCTGAAAAGGATTTGCGATGATCGTGGCTGCACACAGCCTGCTTCCCAGAGACATCGACGCACTGGCCAAGCGCGTGGTCGAGGAAAACGCCCGGATCGGCCGCAAGGTCGCACTGGCGGAAAGCTGCACCGGCGGGCTCGTCTCCGCCGCACTTACCGAGATTCCCGGCAGTTCCCAAGTGCTGGACCGTGGCTTCGTGACCTATTCCAACCAGGCCAAGATGGAAACGCTCGGCGTGCCGCAGGACATTATCGAGACGTTCGGCGCGGTTTCGGTCGCCTGCGTATGGGCCATGGCCCAGGGCGCCCTGCGGAAAAGCGATGCCGACGTCGCCGTGGCGATCAGCGGTATTGCCGGACCAGATGGCGGCACCGAACTCAAACCGGTCGGCACAGTGGTCTTCGCCCAGGCGAAACGCGGCGAGGAAGAGGCCGAGCCGGTTGCCGAAATGCGCAAGCTCGACGGTTCGACCCGTGCCGAAGTGCGCCGTCAGGCGACTCTGGTCGCGCTGGAACTGCTGCTGCCGTAACGCTTGGCCGCCTGTTCTTCGAAAGCCGCCACCATCTTGTGGAAGGCCTTTTCGAAATACTGCCCGGCGAGTTTTTCGAACATCTTGTTCTTGAAAGTGAAATCGACATTGAAGTCGACTTCGCACGCCGTCTCGCTCACCGGCGTGAACAGCCAGCGATTGTCGAGATCCTTGAGCGGCCCATCGAGATAGATCACCTCGATGGAGCGCGGGCGGTCCTTGATTACGCGCGAGGTGAACTTTTCGCGTAGCGCCTTGAACCCGACCAGCATGTCGGCGACCATTTCGGTCTCGCAGTCGGAACGGACGCGCGTGGCCATGACCCACGGCAGGAATTCGTTGTAGCGGCCGACATCGGCCACCAGGTCGAACATCTGCTCCGCGCTATAGGGAAGCCTGCGGACTTCGTGAATTCCGGGCATCAGCGTTTTCGGTCCAGTTGCGCCTGCCGCGCCGCGCGCATTTCGACGAAATCTTCACCCGCGTGATAGCTCGAACGGGTCAGCGGGCTGGAGGCCACCTGCAGGAAGCCCTTGGCCCGGGCAATCGCGCCATAGGCAGAAAAGGCCGGCGGCGTGACGAATTCTTCAACCTTCGCATGCTTCGGCGTCGGCTGGAGATACTGGCCCATGGTGATGAAATCGACGCCCGCGCTGCGCATGTCGTCCATCACCTGATGGACTTCGAGCCGCTGCTCGCCCAGGCCCATCATGATGCCCGACTTGGTGAAGACCAGCGGATCGTGCGCCTTCACTTCTTCGAGCAAGCGTAGCGAAGCGTAATAACGCGCGCCGGGACGGATCGTCGGATAAAGCCGCGGCACGGTTTCGAGGTTGTGATTGTAGACGTCCGGCCCGGCGGCGACGATCGCCTCCACCGCCGCGCGCATCTTGCCTCGGAAATCGGGCGTCAGGATCTCGATGGTGGTGTCGGGCGCCGTGCGGCGTAGCGCCTGGATGACTTTCACGAACTGCCCCGCCCCGCCATCGGGCAAGTCGTCGCGGTCGACCGAGGTCACGACGATATGTTCCAGCCCCATTTCGGCGGCAGCCGTCGCCACGTGTTCGGGTTCCAGCGGATCGACCGGACGGGGCATCCCGGTCTTGACGTTGCAAAAGGCGCAGGCCCGGGTGCATACGTCGCCCAGGATCATCACTGTCGCGTGCTTCTTGGTCCAGCACTCCCCGATATTGGGGCAGGCCGCTTCCTCGCACACGGTGTTGAGGCCGAGATCGCGCATCAGACGGCGAGTCGACTGATACCCTTTGCTGACGGGAGCCTTGACGCGAATCCAGTCCGGTTTGCGCTCGCGCTGCGGGCGAGCGGGATCCTGCGGTGCGGAAGACAGGTCGTTCATGCGCCCCATCTAGGGCCGCAGCCACTTTACCGCAATGGTCACGCGCAAACACCATGCACGGCATTGCCATCTTGTCAGGAAATGCAGAGCAAGGCATGGGCGGAACCATGCCGATCACACCCTCGCTCGAACTCGCCAGCCTGATCGAAGGCTATCGCCGTTTCCGCCAAAATGGATGGAATCCCAGGCGGGAACGCTGGGCTGCCCTGCGCGAAGGGCAGCAGCCGCAAATCATGGTCATCGCCTGTTCCGACAGCCGCGTCGATCCGGCCCAGGTCTTCGACGTCGATCCGGGCGAAATTTTCGTCGTCCGCAATGTCGCGGCCATGGTCCCGCCGTTCGAAACCGCACCCGGCCACCACGGCGTATCCGCCGCGCTGGAATTCGCGATCCAAGTGCTCAAGGTCAAGGAAGTGCTCGTTTTGGGCCACGGCATGTGCGGCGGCTGCAAGGCGGCGCTGACGCAGGAACTGCACGGGACCAAGCCGGGCGAAGGCGGCTTCATCGCCGACTGGATCGCCCTTCTCGACGATGCGCGAGAACCGATCGCCCGCGAACTGGGCACACAAGGACGCACGGCGGAACGGGCGATGGAACAGGCCGGAGTCAAGGTCAGCCTTGCCAACCTGCGGACTTTCCCCTGCGTCAGGGGAAAGGAAGCGGCCGGAAGCCTGCGGCTGCGCGGGGCGTTTTTCGCCATTTCCGACGGGATACTCCATCTCCTGGACGAGCAAACGGACACGTTCGAGCCGGTCACCTGACCTGAACTGCCCGCCTACCGCTCCATGAAACGCGCATGGCTGAAGCTACGGCTGCCCGCGCCTGAACGACCTGATCGAGGCAATCCCCGATTTCGCCGCCAAATGGCGCGATAACGGACAGGTCCGGATCGAGCGGCTGCACACTAACGGCGCCCGATACGGCGCCCGATACGACAAGGGCGGCAGGTTTCCCTGCCGCCCCTTTCTTCGATCAGACCTCAATCGCCGCTTCAGCCGGCAGTACCGGCCATCTTGTTGCCGGCCTGGATCACCCATAGGCGGGCCAGGGGCTGGCGCATGCCGGTCACCTTTTCGAAGTTCGCCTTTGCTTCGGCATACTTGCCCTGGTCGTACTGGGCGATGCCCAGGCGGGTCAGCGCGACATTGGCGTCGACCCCGCCGGTCGCGAGCGCAACCTTGTAGAGTTCTTCCGCCTGCGCGGCGTCGCCGTAACCGAGGAAGGCGTCGGCAAGGCCCAGCGCCCGGATACCGCCGGCCGCTTTCGCCCCGGCCACTTCGCTCGGCAGGGAGGCCTTGTCGGCCGCGACGCGGCCCGCGGCGTTCTTGCGCGCATCGGCGGCCCAGACGTCCTCCGACAGGTTCAGCGCGCCGGAGGCGACGCCCCGGTCGATGATACGCACCACTTCGCCCGGCAGGCGGCGCGGATCGGCGGATTCGACGTATTCCTTGTATTCGGGAATGACGAACTTGCGGTCATTGTCGAGCCCGCCCGAACGATCCATCAGACGGAACAGGTCGAGCGTCGCCGGGACATCGAAGCCGCCGAAACTGCGGACCATCTGGGTCGCGTTCAGCCAGCTGGCCTTGGACGGGTTTTCGGCAACCGACATGGCGGCCACGTCGATCGCCTCCGGACCGAGCTTGCCATTGTAGGCCACCAGGCTCGCGCGGTTGAACCACGAGGCGGGCACGGCCAGGCCGGCCGCCTTGCGCGCGGCGACTGCCTGCTTGAAAGCGGCAATGCCTTCCGCGCCCCGGCCGGCCTGGCCATAGGCATCGACCAGCAGCGGGCCAAGCGCATCGTTCTGGTAACCGCCTTCGGCCGCGGCCTTGAACGCCGGAGCAGCCGTTGCATAATCCTTGCTCGCATAAGCGAAATTGCCGAGGAACAACTGGAAGGTCGGCAGCTTGTCGGCTTCGAGCTTGCCGCTGTCCAACATCATCTTGATGCCGCGCTTGCGCAGTTCATTATCGTCGTTGACGCTGCCGAGGTTGAGCAGAAACTGGCCCGCAGCCATCATGTCGTCGTTATTGCCTTGGGCAACGGCGGCAACCGCCGCGTCGGCCAGCGGAACGGCCGCGGCGACACCGGCATCGAGCTGCGCCTTGTCGGCACCGCCGGCCTTCTGGCCTTCCAGGTTCTTGATCGCGTCCTGGATCGGCCCGGCAGCAGCCACGAATTCCTTGCTGTAGCTCGCCGACGGAGCCTTCTTGGCCAGCGCGGGCGCGGCCGTTATCCCGTAACCCGTAACCGTCAGGCCAGCCACCATGGCCATCGCCAGGACACTGACCGACTTCTTAGGGAAGAATCCCCGCATGCATCATCTCCTTTAGCGGCCGCCAGATACGGCCCAGACCAGCAAATGTCCGCGCTAGTGCAGGCAAAAGCGCGGTTTGGCAACCTCACCGTCCTAGGCACGGGGGACTGAACCGCGATTGAATGAAACGAAACGGACGCAAACGCGCCTGCCCGCTCCCTTGCGCATGTGGAAAACGGCCCCCAAGCCCCCCTCGCGGCTGGCCTTTCCCGCCCCGTTCGCCTAGGCGGAAAGGATAGGAATAATAAGCACGAGAGACACGTTTTTCCGTGAACGACGACACCGATACCCTTACACCGCCCGTTCCGGCCGCCGGCCCCGATTTCGAACGGATCGACATCGTCGACGAAATGAAGACGAGTTACCTCGATTACGCGATGAGCGTGATCGTCTCTCGCGCTCTGCCCGATGTGCGCGACGGGCTGAAACCGGTCCACCGCCGCATTCTCTTCGCCAGCCAGGAAGGCGGCTTCGTCGCCGGGCGTCCCTACCGCAAGAGCGCCAAGATCGTCGGCGACGTGATGGGTAACTACCACCCCCACGGCGACTCCGCGATCTACGATGCCCTGGCGCGCATGACGCAGGACTGGTCGATGCGCGTGCCGCTGATCGACGGCCAGGGCAACTTCGGTTCGATGGACCCCGATCCGCCGGCCTCGATGCGTTACACCGAAGCGCGCCTGGCCAAGGTCGCCAATTCCCTGCTCGACGATCTCGACAAGGATACGGTCGATTTCCAGGACAACTACGACGGTTCCCGCCGCGAGCCGCAGGTCCTGCCCGCGCGCTTCCCCAACCTGTTGGTCAACGGCGCGGGCGGCATCGCGGTCGGCATGGCAACCAACATCCCGCCCCACAACCTGGGCGAAGTGATCCAGGGCTGTCTCGCCTTCATCGAAAACCCGGCCATCACGACCGAGGAGCTGTTCGAGATCATCCCCGGGCCGGATTTCCCAACTGCGCCGCTGATCCTCGGTTCCGCCGGTTCGCGGGCCGCCTATACCGCCGGGCGCGGCTCGATCCTGATGCGCTGCCGGCACAAGATCGAGGAAGGCCGGGGAGACCGCCGCTCGATCGTCCTGACTTCCATCCCCTACCAGGTCGGCAAATCCGGCCTTGTCGAGAAGCTGGCCGAAGCCGCCAAGGACAAGCGGATCGAAGGCGTTTCCGATATCCGGGACGAGTCGAACCGCGAAGGCGTGCGCATGGTCATCGACCTCAAGCGCGACGCCACGCCCGAAGTGGTGCTGAACCAGATCTGGCGCCACACCCCGGCGCAGTCGAGTTTCCCGGCCAACATGCTGGCGATCCGCGGCGGACGGCCCGAAGTCCTGTCGCTGCGCGACATGATCCAGGCCTTCATCCAGTTCCGCGAAGAAGTCATCACGCGGCGCACCAAGTTCGAACTGAACAAGGCCCGCGACCGGGCGCACATCTTGCTCGGGCTCGTGGTGGCGGTGTCCAACCTCGACGAAGTGGTCGCGATCATCCGCGGGGCCTCCAACCCGGCCCAGGCGCGCGAGCGGCTGCTGGCGCGCGAATGGCCCATAAGCGACATCGCGCCCTACATCCGCCTGGTCGAAGCGTTCGAACCAGGCGCGGGGGACGAGGCCGCAGGCACGTATCGCCTGTCGGAAGTACAAGTGAAGGCGATCCTCGACCTGCGCCTCCACCGCCTGACCGCGCTCGGCCGCGACGAGATCGGCGACGAGCTGAAGGAACTCGCCATCGCGATCGAGGAATACCTCTCCATCCTCGCCGACCGGGTGAAACTCTACCAGGTGATGCGCGAAGAACTGGAGGAGATCCGCGAACTCTACGCCACGCCGCGCATCTCGGAAATCGCCCCCGCCTGGGACGGGCTGGAGGACGAGGACCTGATCGAGCGCGACGACATGGTCGTGACGGTCACGCTCGACGGCTATATCAAGCGCACCCCGCTTTCGACCTTCCGCGCCCAGAACCGCGGCGGCAAGGGCCGCGCCGGCATGGCGACGAAGGACGAGGACGTCATCAGCGACATGTTCGTCACCAGCACCCACAACCCGGTGCTGTTCTTCTCCACCGCGGGCAAGGTCTACCGCCTCAAGGTCTGGAAGCTGCCCGAAGGCGGCCCGGCCACGCGCGGGCGGCCGATCGTCAACCTCCTGCCCGCGCTCGACCAAGGCGAAACCATCGCCACTGTCTTGCCCCTGCCGGAGGACGAGACAAGCTGGGGCTCCCTGAGCGTCGTCTTCGCCACGGCCAACGGCAGCGTGCGCCGCAACTCGATGGACGCCTTCACCAATATCCCGTCGAACGGGAAACTGGCGATGCGCTTCGACGAAGGCAGCGACGACCGCCTGATCGGCGTCGCCCTGCTCGATTCCGGCGACGACGTGCTGCTGGCCACCCGCAACGGCAAGGCGATCCGCTTCGCCGCCGACGATGTCCGCGAATTCACCAGCCGCACCTCGACCGGCGTGCGCGGCATGAATCTGAAGGACGGGGACGAGGTCGTCTCGCTCTCGATCCTGCACCGGGTCGGCACCGAAGCGGAAGAGCGCGAGGAATACCTCCGCTACGCCCCGTGGAAGGCCGAAAAGGAAGGCGAACCGGGCCTCCTGGCGGAACGCTTCATGGAAATGGCGGAAAAGGAACAGTTCATCCTCACCGTCTGCGCCAATGGCTACGGCAAGATCAGCTCTGCTTATGAATACCGCCGCACCGGACGCGGCGGCCAGGGCATTACCAATATCGACAATATCAAGCGCAACGGCCCCGTCGTCGCCAGCTTCAGCGCGACCAAGGCGGACCAGCTCATGCTTGTCACCGACCAGGCCAAGCTGATTCGCATCGGGCTCGATTCCCTCCGCGTGATCGGCCGGGCCAGCGCGGGCGTCCGCCTGTTCGACGTGTCAGAGAACGAACACGTCGTCAGCGCCGTCCGCATCGACGAGC
>JAQVEQ010000163.1 GCA_028697875.1 Novosphingobium sp.
ACCCGGTTGCAGATGCGGGTCATGCGTTCCGCCCATTCGGCCTGACCGGCATCGTCCGCGATCAGGTCCTGCCGGATCTCGATGTAGAGATAGGGCCGCCCTTCGCTTTCCACATGCCGTTCGATGGCGGCATTATAGACTTTGCCCGAATAAGGCAGCTGGTCGCCGACGATCAGCCCTTCGGCCTCGAGCAGCGGAAAGGCCGCCCGCGCCCCGCGCTCGTCGCGGTCATAGAGCAGTCCGCAATGCCACGGACGAGTCTGGCCCGGTTCGCTGGCAAGGCACAGCGTGTAACTGTGCAGGATCAGCGTCAGCGAGGGCGGCGTTTCTTCCAGCAGACGCGTCAGCTGCGCGTGGAACGGCCGGTGAAAGCGGGCAAGCCGTGCTTCCCGGTCGATCCCGACGTTACCGGGGATGGCCCGGCCGTCGCTCACTTCGGGGATGGCCGCCGGGTCCTGTTCGGTGCGATTGGTGTCGCAGACCAGGCGGCTGACATTGCCGAGCAGCGCCGCCGTCCCCGCCCGTGCCGCCATTTTCTCCGCGATCCCGGCCACGCCGATGTCGATCGCGATGTGTTCGTCCATCAAGGCCGGGTCGATGCCAAGATCGATGCCGTCCGGCACCCGGTTGGATGCATGGTCCGCCACCACGAGGATTCCGCCGAAACGCGGCGTGCCGACGATGCGGAAGGCTTCTTCGTTCACCGCAGGGCCCCTGCCATGGTCCACCATTCCGGATGATCCTTGTTGATTGATTCCAAGGCCTTATCCCTGACGTCATGACTGCCGTAAAGGGCAAAGCAGGTCGCCCCGGAACCGGACATGCGCACGAGGAAGGCCCCGGTCCCGCGCAAGGCATCGAGCACATCGGCAATCGCCGGACACAGCGAAATGGCCGGCTGTTCGAGGTCGTTGCGCCCTTCCGCCGCGATCCGGCCGACCGGTCCGGCAGGCAGCGGACCGCGATCCACCCCGCCCCACGCGGCGAAGACCGGTTCCGTAGGCATCGGCACGCGCGGATTGACCAGCAGAACCGGCGTCCCGGAAAGATCGCTTTCGACCGGTTCGAGAACCGTGCCGGTCCCGCGTCCGATACATGTCACGCTTTCGACGCAAGCAGGCACATCCGCGCCCAGCCGTGCGGCACGTTCCATCCAGTCGCCGGGCAGCCCATGCGTCCGTTCGACCAGGCGGAACACTGCCCCGGCATCGGCCGACCCGCCGCCTAGCCCAGCCGCGACCGGCAGGTTCTTTTCAAGCGTCAATTCCAACCCTTCCGCACGAGGCAGGGCATGGAGCGTTTTCATCACGATATTATCAAATGGATCAGTCAGTTCAGAAGCAAACTCACCGCAAATCGTGAGCTTGTCCAACGCTGTTTCCCGCGCAGTCAGGCGATCCCCCGCGTCGACGAATGCAAACAGGGTTTCCAGTTCGTGATAGCCGTCCTCGCGCCGCCTGCGGACATGCAGTGCGAGATTGATCTTGGCATAAGCGGTTTCGGTAAGACTCATCGCCCCTTCCCTGAAACGAGAGGAGCGCCGGGGCAACCCCGACGCTCCTCCCTGATCCGCAAGAATTGCACCGATCACATATTCGGATAGTTCGGCCCGCCGCCGCCTTCCGGCGTGACCCAGGTGATGTTCTGGGTCGGGTCCTTGATGTCGCAGGTCTTGCAGTGGACGCAGTTCTGCGCGTTGATCTGCAAGCGCGGTTCGCCCTCCTCGAGCCCGACGAACTCGTAGACGCCCGCCGGACAGTAACGCGCTTCGGGTCCGGCATAGACCGGCAGGTTGATCCGGGTCGGAACCGTTTCGTCCTTGAGCTGCAAGTGGCAGGGCTGGTCTTCCTCATGGTTGGTGAACGAGAAGGAAACCGAAGTCAGCCGGTCGAAGCTGATCACCCCGTCCGGCTTGGGGTATTCGATTGGCTTATAGAGATCCGCCCGCTGTAGCGCTTCGGCATCGGTGTGGTGCTTCATCGTGATCGGCAGGCCGATCTTGAGCGTGCGCATCCACATGTCGATTCCCGCCAGCACCGTGCCAAGCTCGCCACCGAACTTGGCGATCACCGGCTGGGCGTTCTTCACCAGCTCGAGTTCCTTGGCGATCCAGCTGTCGCGCACGGCGGCATCGTATTCACCCAGTTCGTCGTTCTCACGCCCGGCGCCGATCGCGGCGGCAATGCTTTCGGCCGCCAACATCCCGCTCTTCATCGCGGTATGGCTGCCCTTAATCCGGGGAACGTTGACGAAACCGGCCGAACAACCGGCCAGTGCGCCGCCCGGGAAGCACAGCCGCGGCACCGACTGCCAGCCGCCTTCGTTGATCGCGCGGGCACCATAGGCCACACGCTTGCCGCCTTCGAGAATCGCGCGAATTTCCGGGTGCTGCTTCCAGCGCTGGAATTCCTCGAACGGGAAGACGAAGGGATTGGCGTAATCGAGCGCCGTCACGAAGCCGAGCGCGACCTGGTTGTTCGCCTGGTGATAGAGGAACCCGCCGCCCCAGCTGCCGCTTTCCGACATGGGCCAGCCCTGCGTGTGGAGCACGCGGCCCGGAACGTGCTTGGCCGGATCGATGTCCCACAGCTCCTTGATGCCGATGCCGTAGACTTGCGGCTGGCAGTTCGCCTCGAGGTCGTACTGCGCCTTGAGCTGCTTGGTCAGGTGGCCGCGCGCGCCTTCGCAGAACAGGGTGTACTTGGCGTGCAGTTCCATGCCCGGCTGGTAGTCCGGCTTGTGGCTGCCGTCGCGCGCCACGCCCATGTCCTGGGTGGCCACGCCTTTCACCGCGCCCTTTTCGTCGTAGAGGATCTCGGCCGCCGGGAATCCGGGGAAGATTTCCACGCCCAGACCTTCGGCCTGTTCAGCAAGCCAGCGGCACAGGTTGCCGAGCGAGCCGGTATAAGTGCCGTGGTTCGACATGAACGGCGGCATCATGATATGCGGCATGGACATCTTGCCGGTGCGGGTCAGGACCCAATGCCAGTTGTCGGCCACCGGGGTTTCCGCCATCGGGCAGCCCTGTTCCCGCCATTCGGGCAGCAGTTCATCCAGCGCCTTGGGATCGACCACTGCGCCCGACAGGATATGGGCGCCGATTTCGGAACCTTTTTCGAGGATACAGACCGAAAGATCCCCGTTCAGCTGCTTCAGTCGGATCGCCGCGGAAAGGCCTGCAGGGCCACCGCCGACGATGACGACGTCATAGGGCATCGATTCACGTTCACTCATTGACCTGCCATCCTGTTTTCTTTTGCCGCTTTTCTCGCGCATGTGTTCCGTAACGCCTTGATTGCTGCGCAACGGCAGGTCAAGACCCGCAAGATGGCAGGACACGCAATTCGACCCCCGGCCGAACTGGTCGCCGGCGCCATGGACTGGTGGCGCGAGGCGGGTGTGGACTTGCAGTTTCTTGACGAAACTCACCCGTGGATCACCAATGAAGCACCTGCTGGGCAGGAGGCCGCGAAGGCAGGCCCGCGGCCCGCTGCTCCCACGCCGGAGCCGGAACCGCCCGCCCCGCCGCCGGTCCTCGCCCAGCGGGAAAGCTGGCCGCAGAAACTGGAAGATTTCGCATCCTGGTGGATGACCGAGCCCGCTCTCGACCAGGGCGGCGCGCACCCGCGCGTGCCCCCGCGCGGTTCCGCCCATGCGGAGCTGATGGTACTGGTCGCCGAGCCCGAAGCCAGCGACCGCGACGAACTGCTTTCCGGCCCGCTCGGCGCGTTTCTCGATTCCATGCTGGCAGCGATGGGGATCGCCGCCGAGCGGACCTACCGCGCCGCCGTCCTGCCCAGGCACACGCCCCTGGCCGATTGGGATGCCGTCGCACGCAGCGGGATGGGCGAGGCCGTCCTTCATCACATCGGCCTGGCGGCACCGGAAAGGCTGGTGGTCTTCGGCCGCAACATCTTGCCGCTGCTTGGCCACGACCCGGCGCAAAGCCCTGCAAATTTACAAAACATCGACCATCAGGGCAAAAGCATACCGGTGATTGCCGGATGGGATCTTGCCGCATTGGTCGCCCGGCCGAAGGCGCAATCGGCATTCTGGCAACGCTGGCTCGATTGGACGGATTCGCCACTGTGAAGCTTGTGAGGGAACTGCTGAGTGCCCGCTGCCTTTCCGCCGCGCTGGCGGCAGGCACGATGCTGGCCGCCCCGCAGGCCGAAGCGCGCAGCTCCGTCGAATACTTCAGCGCCCGTGCCGCCACCGACCAGGTGCCATCCGTGCTCAGCCGGAGCGAGCGCGACTTCTACCGTTCGGTCTTCGACGCGATCGAAAGCGGACAATGGTCCCGCGTGCAGGATCTGCTGTCGGACGACAACGATGGTCCGCTGCATCAGGTCGCCCTTGCCGAATATTACCTCGCCGCCAATTCGCCCAAGGTCGAACTGCCGCAGATCCAGGTATGGCTGGCCGATCCCGTGGCCCGCGCGCTGCCGCAAGCCGCGCAGATAACCCGTCTTGGCCTGCGCCGAGGACTGGATTCCACGCCCGGCCTGCCGCAGGAACAGGCCTTCTATTCCCAGGGCAGCCAGCCGAAGCGCGTGCGCCCGCGCCCGGTGGACGACGGCACCATGCCCGCCGGCATTTCCTCGGCCATTCTCGACCGCATCAAGAACGACGACCCGGACGGCGCCCGCCAGATGCTCGACGGGATCGATTCCTCGCTCAGCCCCGCCGCCCGTGCCGAATGGCGCCAACGCGTCGCGTGGAGCTACTATATCGAGAACAACGACCCCGCCGCGCTCGCCATGGCGGCGACCGTTTCCCAGGGGTCGGGCCCTTGGGTAGCGGAAGGCGAATGGGTCGCCGGTCTTGCCGCCTGGCGGCTGGGCGATTGCGAAACCGCTGCCCAAAGCTTCGAAAGGACGGGACGCGCCGCCGCCAACAGCGAGCTTTCGGCCGCCGGCTATTACTGGGCCAGCCGCGCACAAGTCCGCTGCCGCGCGCCGGAACGCGCCGCATCCCTGCTGCGCAGCGCCGCGCGCGCCGACGATACGCTTTACGGCATGCTGGCGCTGGAACAACTCGGCCAGCGGATTCCCGAGACTTACGCCCAGGCCGATTTCGGCAAGGACGACTGGAAGGCCCTGCGCGACATTCCCAATGTCCGCATCGCGGACGGGCTGGTCGAAATCGGCGAATACGACCTTGCCGACGAAGTGCTGCGGCACCAGGCGAAGATCGGCGATCCGCGCCAGTTCGACGCGCTGTCCCGCCTCGCCCGCGACTTCGGCATGCCCGCCACGCAGCTGTGGATGGCCTACAACGCCCCGCTCGGGGGCAGGCCCGAACCGGCTTCGCGCTATCCCACGCCGAAATGGCAACCTGTCAACGGCTGGCGGGTCGATCCGGCGCTGGTCTATGCCCATGCCTTGCAGGAATCGAACTTCCGCACCAGCGTCGTCAGCCCGGCCGGCGCGCGCGGGCTGATGCAGATCATGCCGGGGACTGCCCGGCACTATGCCGCCTCGATCAACATGAACGGCACTTACGACGAACTGGCCAAGCCGGAAATCAACCTCGCCTTCGGCCAGCGCACATTGGAAGACTTGCGCGATTCATCGGGCACCGGCGGGCTGCTGCCCAAGGTCATGGCGGCCTACAATGCCGGCCTGTCGCCCGTCACCCGCTGGAACACCGAGATCAACGACCAGGGCGATCCGCTCTTGTGGATGGAATCCATCCCCTATTGGGAAACGCGCGGCTATGTCGCCATCGTGACCCGCAACTACTGGATGTACGAACGGCAGGCCAACGCCGCTTCCCCCAGCCGCCTGGCGCTGGCGCAGGATCGCTGGCCGGCCTTCCCCGCCATCGGCGATGGCGGACGGGCTTATCTTGCAGCGAACGAAACACCCGACAATGGCTATTGACCTCGAACGGCCGTTCAAGCCGATCAATATCGCGATCCTGACCGTTTCCGACACGCGCGGGCCGGAAAACGACACTTCGGGCGACATCCTCGCCGAACGGGTGAAGGCCGCCGGCCATACGCTCGCCGCCCGCGCGATCGAGAAGGACGACGCGGACGTCCTGGTCGAACGGCTGAACGCGTGGATCGACGATCCGAATATCGACGCCGTGGTTTCCACCGGCGGCACCGGCCTGACCGGCCGCGACGTGACGCCCGAAGCGCTCGACCGGATCAAGACCCGCGACATTCCCGGCTTCGGC
>JAQVEQ010000164.1 GCA_028697875.1 Novosphingobium sp.
TCTCAGCACCGTGACCAGGAACACCGGCAGGAGGCTATGGATCATCTCCGAGGAGAAGTCCATGGTGAGGCTCACCAGGCCGAGTGCGACGACGCCCCTGGGCAGTTTCATACGCACGGGCGGGCGAGCACCATTTTTGTTGAACAGGGTTGGGTAAATTTTTCACGGTTGGTTTCCGCTGGATTCGAAGCCGCGATCGAGAGTGTCTCGACTTGTGCGGGACGCAGCTCGATAAGCGTGATTTCCGGCGGTGCCAGTACCCGCAGCGGCGGTCCCCAGGTGCCAGTGCCGCGGCTCACGTACAGCCAGCCGCCGGCGAGCCGCGTGAGGCCGGTGGCCATGGGGTAGCTCAGGCGCACCAGCAGGCCGAACGGAAAGATCTGCCCGTGGTGGACATGGCCGGAGAGCTGCAAGTCGAACCGGCCGGCGGCCCACGGGTCCACGACCGGCTGGTGCTTGAGCAGGATGGTGAAACCCGGCCGCCGGCCGGCGAGCAACGCGTGCTCGTCGCGGTGCACGGCCACGCCCAGCATGGCGCCGGTGGGATCGTCCACGCCGGCGATCGTGAGCGCGCCGATCTCGACCGCCGTGCCGCGCAGCACCGTGAAGCCGGCGCGTGCGTGGAAGTCGAGGGCGCGCTCGATCCCTGCGAAGAACTCGTGGTTGCCGGTGACCGCGAACTTGCCGAGCCGCGGCGCGAGCTCCGCAAGTTGCGGTGCCAGGCCGTTCAGGCGGTCGGTCTGACCGTCCACCAGGTCGCCGGCCGAGAGCAGCAGGTCCGGATCGAGCTCCCGGACCCGGGCCAGGATGCGCCGCAGCCGGCGTCGGCCCAGCATCGCGCCCAGGTGGACGTCGGAAAGCAGCACGATGCGCAGCGGCTCCGGCAGTTTTGGCGTGGTCAGCGTCACGCGCTCGATGCGCGGGCGGCGCGCCACGGCGAAGCCGTAGCCGGCCACGCCGAGGGTCAGCGTGTTGGCCAGCAGGAACGCCTGCCGCGGGGTGAGTCGCGGCCCCGCCTCCCACAGCCTCGCCGCCAGCGCCAGCAGATCGACGCCGAGCGCGATCCAGAAGAACAGGAACGCGAGCCCCATCCAGCTGTAGCCGACCCAGGCGCCGGTCACCACCAGCCGGTGCCCGCCGCGCCGCTCCAGCCTCCAGAGCAGCAGCGGCAGCACGGTCATCAGCCCCACCCAGACGACCAGACCGGCGGCGACCGGGCCAGGCAGCGCGAACGCCGCTTGGGCCTTGGCGACCGCATAGAGCTGGATGCCGGCGTACAGCAGGAACAGGACGGTGAGCACGACGGTGATGCGCAGGCGATTGGTCATCGGGACAATCTCCTCGCAGCAGCCGCCGGAACCGCCACACCGCGAACAGCCCGCTGCCCAGAACCAGGATGCCCGTTACATCGGCCAGACATAGGTGAACCCGTTGCCCTTGAACAGCACCTGGTAGCCGAAACCCATGAAGTAGCGCATGGGCGATATCAGGCCGATAATAACGATGATGCTGCGTTTAACATGCCTGTTTAATCTTCTCTCCTTCTTGCATCCGGCACCTTGTGCCGAGCACAACGGCGGTGTTGTTATCGGACAGGTCACCCAACGCTCAGACCGGCGCCGGGCGAGCCCACCCCGCCCGGGGTTCAGTACACGCGCTCGATTGCAGCGCGGCATCTCGTTCAATGCGCGTGGAGCGAGGCGTCGATCTGCTTCTCGGCCTGCACCCAGTCCTCGAGCTCGTGACCCGGCTCGAAAGCCCGCTGTTCGGCTCGGTAATAGGCTGCGACCGCGATCATCTCGTCACGATCCATCTGCGCGACCGACTCGGCGGTGGCTACTTCGCGTGCCTCGGCTTCGGTTTTACTTGTCTGCTTACGTTTCGTCATGGCTCTTTCTCCTTTTCGCTCCTAGTTAAAGTGAACACCGGGGCGGTCCATCCTGAGCCGCTTCCCCGGCGGGGTCCCGGAACGCACCGCTCCGAAACCATCCCTTGGCAACAAAACCGCGATTGCCTTGTACCATGCGGGGCATTCCGGCGCCCCATGATCCGCCCTCAATCCGGCCACTGGCGATTAGCAAACCGGGATGCGCTTCATCACTCATCGTCATCCAGACGACAAGCCCAAACACACAGGCGGCCAACGTTGGACCGACTCCGACAGTGGCGCTGCGCTTAGTCATTCTCATCTTTCCCAGCCGTCATATATTGCATAGATCACAATTTGGCCTACCAGGAATAGCCCACGAGGCTTTCTTCTGTCTTGAAATGGCCTTCCAGTTCCTTCCTATAAGGTGTTGACAACAACTTGGTAGATTCAAGCGTTGATAGGTTTATGCCGCTTATACTTTTCGCCCGTTTAATACATTCAGACACGAAATCTTCGGCCGGGAGAATGGCATTGATCAGCCCGAGTTCCAGCGCCTGTTCCGCATCGATGGAATCAGCCGTCAACATCAACTCCATGGCCCTTCCTTTGCCTATATATCTCGGCAGAAAAAAGGCCAGGGCCCCACTTGGATGAAGGCCATACTTCTTATGGATCAGCGAGAAACGCATATCGGGCGTGGCATATCTGAGGTCGGCCGACAAGGTTCCCCGAAAAAAGGCGTGACGATAGCCCCTCTCAGGCCGTCAATAATGATCTTTTTGGAAGCCACTCTTCGCTCAATGGTATAGCGGTGAAAACACAGTTGCCTCAAGCGATCAGTATTCCCTTTGAAGTCCCATGAGTCTCCGAGATTGCCCAGATCGGCATCTGTGCCACAGGTTTTTCGCAGATATCCGTCATAAGTCTCGTCGCCCAAGCTATTGGGTTCTGCCAGCGAGAGCACAACCTTCACATCATCTGCATTATCTGCGGCATCCATGATCTTGAAATAGTGCTCGCGTTTTTCCAGGTCCGTAAGGAATGGGAAAACGTTGTGTCCGAAATCGAGAATCAGAACCCCGTCGTCCAGTTCAATTGAAATGTCCTGCCCGGCCAACCGGCGTAAAACATCAATATCCTTCATCATCGCGCCTCCAAGTTCAGATCTAGCAATATCGATCAGGGGCGTACTACATTTTTAATTGCTGACGCCACGTCTTTGTTTCATCCCGTGCAATACCTTTAGCCGGAACGCCCTCCGTCGGGCTCCGCAGCCTCCACCCCGAGTGCCCGGACGAGCAGTGCCGATGCGTGCTTGGCTATGGTCTTGGGCTTCTCGTGCTCCGGTTTGCGTCCCGGCAGGTGGCGGCGCAGCGGGAGGGTCTCAAAACAAAACAGCACCAAACCCACCACGGAATTGGCCAACAGATAGGGGTCGAGGTCCGGGGCCAATTCCTTTGCCAGCGCTACAATCGCTTCGTATGGCTCCAGAAACACCTGATCGGCGAGCAACTTCAAGCGCGTCTCATCACCATCCACAAGTTCCCGCTGCAGCAGTGCGCGGAAGTCCGGATCGCCAGCCGCCAGCGCCCGCCGGATCCCCTCGGCCTTGTCGGTAAAGGCATGATCCACCGCGACGAGGTACAGGGCTTGCTTGTCCGGAAAATGGTGATAAAGGGCTGCGGTGCTGACGCCCACGGCACGCGCGATATCCCGCATGGATACGCCGCTGTAACCCGTTGCCGCAAACAACGGAATCGCCTGCATCAGTATGAGCTCACGCCGGTCGACACCTGTGGCAGCATGATTTACACTCATCGCCTCACCTTAGCTAACGTTCGTTAAGTCAAGTGTGAGGCCAAACCCGTGTCCGATCAACGCAGGAACGACGCGCGGTATGAATAAACGGCAGGGCGCAGGGCCTGAGAGGGATCAATGCGCGCCGGGGCCAGGCTTACGGGAGACGAGGAAATGCCTGAAGCGTTCAAGACCTGGTGGCTATGGATCGCGATCGTTGCGCTGGCCATCGCCGCGGCCGTCACCACCTGGCAGGTTCTCCAGCCGCCGACGCCGCCGGCGGGGATCGCCAGCGCCAACGGCCGGATCGAGGCGGTCGAGATCGATATCGCGGCCAAGACCGCGGGCCGGGTCAAGGAGATCCTGGTCAACGAGGGCGACTTCGTCCGTGCCGGGCAGGAACTGGCGAGGATGGACACGGCGGTCCTGGAGGCGCAGCTCCGGGAGGCCGAGGCGCAGCTGCAGCGCGCCCGGATCTCGGTCGAGACGGCAACGAGCCTGGTCACGCAGCGCGAAGCCGAGGCCGAGGCCGCCCGGGCGCTCATCGCCCAGAGAAAGGCCGAGCTCGACGCGGCACAAAAACGGCTCGCCCGCACCCGGGAGCTCGTCTCGAAAAACGCCGTCTCCGAGGCGCAGTTCGACGACGACCGTGCCGCGGC
The DNA here is from genome assembly GCA_028697875.1 of Novosphingobium sp. Classification (GTDB taxonomy): domain Bacteria; phylum Pseudomonadota; class Alphaproteobacteria; order Sphingomonadales; family Sphingomonadaceae; genus Caenibius. The sequence continues at coordinate 4,327 of JAQVEQ010000164.1, forward strand.
CGAGGCGGCGAGGGCCGCGGTCGCCGCCGCGCAGGCGCAGGCCGCGGCCGCGCAGGGCGCCATCGGCCAAGCCAAATCGAACGTCGTCGCTGCGAAATCGGCGGTCGAAGCCGCCCAGGCCACCCTCCAGCGCATCCAGGCCGATATCGACGACAGCGTGCTGACCTCGCCGCGCGACGGCCGCGTCCAGTACCGCGTCGCCCAGCCCGGCGAGGTGCTCTCCCCGGGCGGCGTGGTGCTGAACATGGTCGATCTCACCGATGTCTACATGACCTTCTTCCTCCCGACCGAACAGGCGGGACGGGTCGCGCTGGGTGCCGAGGCGCTCCTGGTGCTGGACGCCGCCCCGCAGTACGTGATCCCCGCCGAGGTCTCCTTCGTCGCCGACGTCGCCCAGTTCACGCCCAAGACGGTCGAGACGGCCGAGGAGCGGCTGAAGCTGATGTTCCGCATCAAGGCGCGGATCGACCCGGGCCTGCTCAGGAAGCACCTCCGCCAGGTCAAGACCGGTCTGCCGGGCATGGCCTATGTACGGCTCGACCCTCGGGTGGAGTGGCCGCCTGAACTGCAGACCCGGCTGCCGCAATGAGCCGTGATCTGGATGCTCAGATCGAGGATGGCGGCGGCGCGGCGGCGGTTGCGTGCCTGCGCGATGTGTCCCTGCGCTACGGCAAGGTGCACGCGCTCGACGCCGTCAATCTCGACATCCCGGCCGGATGCCTTGCGGGGCTGATCGGCCCGGATGGCGTCGGCAAATCGAGCCTGCTGGCGCTCGTCGCCGGCGCCCGCGCGGTCCAGACGGGACAGGTCGCGGTGCTCGGCGGCGACATGGCTGATGCCCACCATCGCCGCGGAGTCGGCCCGCGCATCGCCTACATGCCGCAGGGCCTGGGGCGGAACCTCTATCCGACGCTCTCGGTGTTCGAGAACCTCGACTTCTTCGGGCGCCTGTTCGGGCATGACGGCAGCGAACGGGCGCGCCGCATCGAGGCGCTGACCGGGGCCACCGGGCTCAAGCCGTTTCTCGATCGGGCGGCGGGCAAGCTATCCGGGGGGATGAAGCAGAAGCTCGGCCTCTGTTGCGCGCTGATCCACGACCCGGACCTGCTGATCCTCGACGAGCCGACCACCGGCGTCGATCCCCTGTCGCGGCGGCAGTTCTGGGAGTTGATCGCCGGCATCCGCCGCACCCGGCCCGGCATGAGCGTGCTGGTGGCCACGGCCTATATGGATGAGGCGGCGCGCTTCGACTGGCTGGCGGCGATGGACGGCGGGCGGGTGCTGGCCAGCGACACGCCACAAGGCCTGCTGCAGAGCACTGGGGCGGAGTCGCTTGAGGCAGCCTTCATCCGGCTGCTGCCGGAAGACAAGCGCCGGGATTATCGGGCGGTCGAGATTCCGCCGCGGCCGGAAGACGATGGCGACCCCGCGATCGAGGTCCGGGATCTGACCATGCGCTTCGGCGAGTTCACCGCGGTCGATCATGTGAACCTGCGTGTCCCACGGGGTGAGATCTTCGGTTTTCTCGGCTCCAACGGCTGCGGCAAGACCACGACGATGAAGATGCTGACCGGCCTCCTGCCGCCGAGCGAAGGCCGCGCCTGGTTGTTCGGACAGGAGGTGGACCCGCACGACCTCGCGATCCGGCGCCGCGTCGGCTTCATGTCGCAGTTCTTCTCGCTCTACACCGAGCTGACGGTGCGGCAGAACCTGGAGCTGCATGCCCGGCTGTTCCACGTGCCCGCTGCCGAGATTTCAGGGCGGGTGGACGAAATGGTTGAACGCTTCGATCTGGCCGCGGTGATTGACAGCTGGCCGGGCCGGCTGCCCC
>JAQVEQ010000165.1 GCA_028697875.1 Novosphingobium sp.
ATCGCGACGCGCTGATTGCCGAGTTGCAGCAGGCGGTGGTCGAACTCGCCAATGCGCAGGAAGCGGCATCCTCCGGTGAACCGGTCGCGCTGGTCGAACTGGCGGCCAGGCTGGAGGCGCTCGACGCGCGCATGAACGATCAGGAAAGCGCCATCCGGCATACTCTGACCATGCTGATCGAATGGATCGAAAGTGACGGGCTGAAGCCCATCGCCGCCTGAGGAGGGCGCTGTGGACGGCAAGAGTCCTGTCAACGGCCTGTCGGTGGATGTGGAAGACTGGTTCCAGGTCGGCGCATTCGAGGATGTGATCGGACGCGACGACTGGGATGGCCTGGCCGACCGCGTCGAACGCAATGTCGAGGAGATTCTCGGCCTGTTCGACGAAGCGCAGGTCAAGGCGACCTTCTTCACTCTCGGCTGGGTGGCCAAGCGTCATCCGGTGCTGACCCGCCGGATCGCGGAGGCTGGACACGAGCTAGCCAGCCATGGCTGGGACCATGCCCGCGTCCACGCCATGGACCAGGTGCAATTCGGCGCAGATATTGCCCGGGCGCGCAAGGCGATCGAGGATGCCGCTAGCGTCGCCGTTACCGGTTATCGCGCCCCCAGCTTCTCGATCGACCAGCGCACTCCCTGGGCCTATGTCGAGCTGGCTGAGCAGGGATATACCTACAGTTCCAGCGTCGCACCGGTGACGCACGACCACTACGGCTGGCGCGAGGCGCCCCGTTTCGCTTTCCGGCCGTTGCCGTGGTCCGACCTGCTGGAAATCCCGGTGACGACGGCGGAACTGGGCGGCAAGCGGCTGGCTGCGGGCGGTGGAGGCTTCTTCCGTGTGCTGCCTTACGGTTTTTCCCGCTGGGCGATCCGTCAGGTCAACCGGTGCGAGGGGCGCCCGGCAGTGTTCTATTTCCATCCGTGGGAAATCGACCCCGGCCAGCCCAGGGTCGAAGGCGCCCGGCTGAAATCGCGCCTGCGCCACTACACCAATCTCGATCGCATGGCGCCCAAGCTGCGTCAGCTGGTCCACGATTTCGCCTGGGGGCGGATGGACCTGTTGGCCCATCGCGAGGCCATGCGCCTCAAGCAGCAGGAAGCGGCATGAACGCGCCGTTCACCCATGCTGCGGAGACGGTGCGGCTGGCCGATCTTGGCGATCCTGCGGAATGCGCGCGGGTCGAGAGCTTCGTGGCGGAACATCCCGGGGCTACGGTGTTCCACCGGCCGGCCTGGCTGCTGGCGGTGGAGGAAGGTACCGGCCAGCAGGCCGTGGGCCTGGTTGCCGAACGGGGCAGCAGGCTGGTGGGCTGGTTGCCCCTGACCGAACTGCATTCGCCGATATTCGGGCGGGCGCTGGTTTCCAGCGGCTTTGCCGTCGGCGGCGGGACCTTGGCGCAGAGCGATGCGGTGGGCCTGAAACTGGCCGCCGCGGCCGAGGAGCTGGCGCTGCGCCATTCCTGCGCCACAGTCGAATTGCGGGGCGGGGCGCTGCCGTGGAACTGGCATATCCGGCGCGACAGCCATTGCGGCTTCGTGATGGAACTGGCGGCGGACGACGAAGCGCAATTGCTGGCAATTCCGCGCAAGCAACGGGCCGAAGTGCGCAAGGGGCTGAACAACGATCTTTCCGTCCATACCGGGACCGGAGCGGGAGACCGGGCGGCCCATTATGCGGTCTATGCCGAAAGCGTGCGCAATCTCGGCACGCCGGTTTTCCCGCGTGCCCTGTTCGACGCCGTGCTTGATCGGCTGGATGCGGACATCCTGACTGTCCGCCATGGAGACGAGCCGGTGGCGAGCGTGCTGTCGCTTTACCATCGCGGGGCAGTGCTGCCCTACTGGGGCGGCGGGACATGGGCAGCACGAGGACTGCGCGCCAATGACCGGATGTATTTCGAATTGATGCGCCATGCCCGCGCGCGCGGCTGCACGCATTTCGATTTTGGGCGTTCCAAGACCGGCAGCGGGGCCTGGCATTTCAAGCGCAATTGGGGCTTCGAACCGGAACCGCTGGCCTATGCGAGCTGGACCGCGCCGGGCTGTGAGGCGCGCGATGCCGACCCGAACAGCCCGCGCCACGCCGCACGGATCGCTGCGTGGAAGCGTCTGCCCCTGTCGCTTGCCAACCGGATCGGCCCATTTATCGCCAAGGGGTTGGGGTGAGCGGAGAAGTGCTCTTCCTGGCGCATCGCCTGCCTTTCCCGCCCGACCGGGGGGACAAGATCCGTTCGCACCACATCTTGCGGCGGCTGGCGAAGATCGCGCCTGTCCATGTCGCGACGTTTGCCGACAGCGCTGCCGACCTGGCGCATGAACACGAATTGGCCGCGCTGGCCGCCAGCCATTGCCTCGTCCGGCGAACCAAGCCCTTGTGGCGGGCCGGGCTGGAGGCGCTGGCAGCGCGTGAGCCGGTCAGCCTGGCCGCTTTTCGCCACGCGCGCATTGCCGATTACGTTCGCCGCACGCTCGCCACTGGCCGGATCGGCACGATCTACGTCTTCTCGGGGCAGATGGGGCAATATGTGCCGGCCGGTTTCCGGGGGCGGGTGCTGATGGACCTCGTGGACGTCGATTCCGCCAAGTTCGAAGCATACGGGCGCGGCGGCCTGTCGCCGCGCCGCTGGATCGATGCGCGCGAGGGGCGGCTCCTGCGCGCGGAGGAGGAGCATCTGGCGCACCGGGCTGACCATACGCTTTTCGTCAGCGAGGCAGAGGCGGACCTGTTCCGTTCGCGCTTGTCCGATCCTGCGGGCACGGCCGTATCCGCCCTGCGCAACGGGATCGACGCGGACTATTTCGATCCGGCGAAGATCGGGCCGGTATCGCCCTTTTCGCAGGTGGAGGGGCCGCATCTCGTCTTCACTGGACAGATGGACTACGCCCCCAATGTGGCGGCCGCCCTGCGGCTGGTGACGCGTATCCTGCCGGAATTGCGCAAGACCCATCCGCAGGTCCAGTGCCACGTTGTCGGCCGCAATCCACCCGCCGCCTTGCTGGCGCACGATCGCAAGCACGGTTGCCGGATCTGGGGCGAAGTACCCGACGTACGGCCTTATCTCGTCGCTGCCGACATCGTCGTGGTCCCACTCGAAATTGCGCGGGGGGTGCAGAACAAGGTGCTGGAAGCCATGGCCATGGCCCGTCCGGTGCTGTTGACGCCGGGGGCGGCCACCGGGATCGAAGCGCGCGATGGCGTGCATTTCGCGGTCGAAGAGGACGACGCGGCGTTGGTCGCCCGTGTCCGCGAACTGGTCGAGCGGCCGGACCTGGCTGCTGCGCTGGGCCGGGCGGCGCGGAAACTGGTGGTCGAAACGCTTGGCTGGGATGCGGTGCTTGCGCCGCTCGAGGCCATGATCGGCGGTGTGCCGCCAAGGCAGGAACACCGTGATGCCGCCTGATGCGATTTCCTTCCGCTGGCCCGCGCAGGGGCCGCTTGCCCGTGTCGCCCAGGCATGGCGAGGCCCGCTGCTGCGCCTGTCGGTCGCCTGGCTGGCCCTGATCGTCCTGTTCCGGCGCGACTGGGCGGACATGGCGTGGCAGTGGTGGGACAGTTCGACGTACAATCACGTCCTGCTTGTTCCGGTAATCCTTGTCTGGCTGGTTGCGCTCAGGCGCGGGGAACTGGCGAAACTGGCTCCGCGCGTCTGGTGGTGGGGCCTGGTGCCGTTTGCCGGGGCGCTGTTCCTCTGGCTGCTGGGCACCTTTTCCGGCCTCAATCTTGCCCGCCAGCTCGGTGCGGTGGTGATGCTGCAAGGCGCGTTTCTCGCCCTGATGGGGCCGCGGGTCGCCTTGGGCCTGCTGTTTCCGCTAGCCTATATGCTTTTCCTCGTGCCTGCCGGGGACGAACTGGTCCCGGCGTTGCAGACGATCACAGCCAAGATCACTATCGCCCTGACCCATTGGAGCGGGATTCCGGCCAATATCGACGGCGTGTTCATCGATACGCCCGCCGGCCTGTTCGAAGTGGCGGAGGCCTGTTCGGGCGTCAAATTCCTGATCGCCATGATCGCGCTGGGTGCGCTGGTGTCCCACATCTGCTTCAGGAACTGGGGCCGGCGGATCGCCTTCATGGCGGTGTGCGTGGTGCTGCCGGTCCTGGCCAATGGCGTGCGGGCGTGGGGAACGATCTATATCGCCCAGTTTCGCGGCGCCGAATTCGCCGCGGGGTTCGATCATATCTTCTATGGCTGGATATTCTTTGCGCTGGTGATGGCGGCCGTGTTGGGATTGGCTTGGCGCTTCTTCGACAGGGCGATCGACGATCCCTTCATCGATGCGGAAAAGATCGGACATATCGCCCTGCCGCGCTGGCTGGCGGGCAAGGATGCCTCAGTCCTTGGAGTGAGCGGCGCCATCGCCGGGCTTGTCGTGCTGACCTTGCTGTGGGGCGGAATGGCGATGCGTCTCACCGCCTCCATGCCGAAACAGATATTCCTGCCCGACGTGCCGGGCTGGGAGCGGGTGGACTATGCGCCGAAGGCCTGGTGGGAGCCGCATGCCCATGGCGCATCGCACCGCCTGCTGGGTAGCTACCGCGATAGCGATGGGCATGAAGTGGACGTGTTCCTCGCGCTCTATCCCGAGCAGAGCGAAGGGCACGAGGCCGGAGGCACCGGGCAGGGGGCGCTGATGCCGGACAGCCCATGGTCGTGGATCGGCGACGGGCCGACGACGCAAGGCGCCAAGAGCGACAGGTTGCTTGCGCAGGGCCAGGTCACGGGGCCTGTCGAGCGGCTGGCATTGACCTGGTACCGCACCGGCGGCCTGCTGACCGGCAGCAACGCCCGGCTCAAGCTCGCCACTATGCGCAACCGCCTGCTGCTGCGCGATGAGGCGACCATGCTGCTGATCGTCTCGGCCGAAGAGCGGCGGGATCATGGGGCGCAGGAAAGTATCGCCGCCTTCCTTTCTTCCGCCGGTCCGGTCGGGGAATGGATGGACCGCACCGCCGATCTCCCGTAACCGAAGCCCATGTGCGGGATTGCCGGTATCTTTCATTGCGGTACGCCCAAGCCGGTCGAAGCCGTACGCATCGAACGGATGTGCGATGCCATGGTCCATCGCGGCCCGGACGGCGCGGGCGTGTGGACCGCGCCAGGGGTCGGGCTGGGCCACAGGCGGCTGTCGATCATCGACCTTGCCGGATCGCCTCAACCGATGGTTTCGGCGGATGGGCGCGCGGCGATCGTCTTCAATGGCGAAATCTACAATTTCCAGGAATTGCGGCGCGAACTGGCGCAGGGCGGGGCGGAATTCCGCACCGATGGCGATACCGAAGTCATCCTTGCCGCCTGGCAGCGCTGGGGAACGGACTGTCTTGCGCGCCTTGACGGCATGTTCGCCTTCGCACTGTACGACCTGACCCGGCGCACGCTGTTCCTCGCCCGCGACCGCTTGGGGGTGAAGCCGCTGTTCACGGCGCAATTGAGCGATGGCAGCATCGCTTTCGCGTCGGAACTGAAAGGCCTGCTGGCGCATCCCTTGCTCCGGCGCGAGATCGATCCGCTGGCGGTGGAAGATTACATCGCCTGGGGATACGTTCCCGACCACCGTTCCTTCCTCAAGGGCGTGGAGAAGCTCCCTGCCGGCCACTATCGGCTGCTGCACCACGATCGGGAGCCTGCCGCGCCGGTGCAATGGTGGGATGTTTCCTTTGCCGAACGGCGCAAGGGCAGCGAAGCGGATCTTGCCGCCGAATTGCTCCACCTCATGCGCCAGGCGGTGGCGTCGCGCATGGTGTCCGACGTACCGTTGGGGGCGTTTCTGTCGGGCGGGGTCGATTCCTCCAGCGTCGTTGCCCTGATGGCCGACGCGAGCGGAGAGCCGGTGCGGACATGCTCGATCGGCTTCGATGTCGCCGCACTCGACGAGACGTCCTATGCGGGACAGGTCGCAGAGCTGTTCGCCACCGCCCATCGCAGCCGGGTGGTCGGGGCGGAGGATTTTCACGAGATCGATCGGCTTGCGGCCATGTTCGACGAACCGTTCGCCGATGCCTCGGCCCTGCCGACCTGGCGGGTGTGCCAACTGGCCCGTGAAACGGTCACGGTCGCGCTCTCTGGCGACGGGGCCGACGAGGCGTTCGCCGGGTATCGCCGCCAGCGCTTC
>JAQVEQ010000166.1 GCA_028697875.1 Novosphingobium sp.
CAACGTCCTGGCCGACGCCTTGGCGCAAGGCGGCGCCGCCCGGGAATAGAGCGGCGCGTGATCCGCACAGCCCTGCTGCTGGGGGCCATCATCCTGCCCTTGCCGCCCGCAATCGCGGCCGACCGCTCCGCCGGCACCGCCGAAGGGGCCTTCGCCCGTTTGCAGCGTGACGATGCCCGGCTGCAAACGGCCGGCTGGCGCCTGGCCACCGCCAATGCGCCCTATTGCCGGGATGTCCGCCCCGCGGCCGGGCTGCTGCTGTTCGATGCGCGCCAGTTCGCCACGCCCGCCGCCGTCCGCGCGGCCACGGGCATTGCCGGAGACATCGCGGTCGAAGCCGTCGCCGAAGATTCGCCCGCCGCTGCCGCCGGGCTGTTTCCCGGCCAGGAAGTGCTCGCCATCGATGGGGCCGCCACCGCGCGGCCGGTCGCGGCCGGGGCCGCTCCTTTCGCCCGGCTCGCCGCACTGCAAGGCAGGATCGATGCCGCACTGGCACGAAACGGCACGGTAACGCTGACGGTACGAAACAGGGACGGCGCCGCGCGGGAGATCGCGCTGGCCGGGCAACCCGCCTGTCCGGTGCCGTTCACGCTCGAAACGGCCAGCGGCGCGGCACTGGCCGACGGGACGCGCGTGATCGTAGGCCAGGCCTTCGGTGCCACCGGCAGCCCCGCGGAACAGATCGACGACGACGAATTCGCCGCCGCGCTCGCCCATGAAATGGCGCACAACCTGCTCGGCCACCGCGCCTGGCTGGACAAGGCCGGACGGACCCCGGAAAACATCCGGCGGACCGAACGGGAAGCCGACCGTCTTTCGGTCTGGCTCCTGGCCAATGCCGGCTACGATCCCGCAACCGCCCCCCGGCTGATGCGCGGCTGGGCGCAGCGGCGCGATCCCGGCATCGCGCGCGTTCCCACGCATGACGGGTGGGACGAACGCGCCCGCCTGATGGAAGTGGAAATCGCGCACTTGCGTGCCACCCTGCGCGGCACCGGACAGGCCGACTGGGCACGCGATTTCACGCGGGAACAAGAGGCGCAGGCACCGGACCGGACACGCAAAAAATCTGACGCATGACCCGAAATGCGCTAAGGGAAACGCCCATGGCCGTGCTGCCTCTCCGCCCGACACCCTTCTTCGCCAACAAGAACCGCGCTTTCTGGCAATTGCAGATCGCGGGCTGGGGCGGGGCCATGGTGCTGCGCGCCATGACCAGCCTGGCAAACGAGAAGCCGCTGTCCTTCCTCCTGCTGGTCCTGATCGCGACAGTCACCGGCTTTTCGATCAGCCTCGTACTCTCGGTGATCTACCGCCAGCTGATTCACCGCCGCCCGCTGGTGACATGGGGCCTGACCGGCATCGCCCTTGCCGGGGCGGTCAGCGTTTCCGCCTTCATCAACGGCTGGGTCATCAGCCTTTACCAAGTCAACAGCGAAGCGAGCTTCGCCCAGCTGTTCCTCGGCGTGTTCTATATCGACCTGACCCTGCTCGGCGCATGGTCCGCACTCTACTACGCGATCAACTTCTACCTGCAGATCGAACAGCAGGCCGACCGGCTGCATAGCCTGGAAGCGCAGGCGACCAGCGCCCAGCTGGCTATGCTGCGCTACCAGCTCAACCCGCATTTCCTGTTCAACACGCTGAATTCGATCTCGACCCTGGTGCTGCTCAAGCAGACCGGGCCGGCCAATGCCATGCTGATGCGGCTGTCGTCCTTCCTGCGCCACACGCTGGTCAACGAAGCGGGCAGCAAGGTAACGGTCGCGCAGGAAGTGGAAACGCTCAAACTCTATCTCGATATCGAGCGGATGCGCTTCGAAGAGCGCTTGCGGACCGAGTTCCGCATCGCCCCCGAAGCCAGCGATGCGCTGCTGCCGTCGCTGCTGCTGCAACCGCTGGTCGAAAACGCGATCAAATATGCCGTCTCCCCGCAGGAGGAAGGCGCGCGGATCACGCTCTCCACACAGCTCATCGGCCAAAGGCTTCGCATCACCGTCTCCGACACCGGGCCGGGATTGCAAAATCGCGAGCTTCGGCCGACTTATCCGGGCGTCGTCGCAGGCGCCGGGGAACCAACATCGACCGGCGTGGGTTTGGCTAATATCCGCGACCGGCTGGCCCAGGCCTATGGCGACGACCACCGTTTCGAGATCCGTACACCGCCCGATGGAGGTTTCACCGTCATTATCGAAATTCCTTATGAACCTGCCAAGGCAATGGAGGCAGAACAGGCCCGCCTGCCGGGCACCCCGCCGGCAACTGCCGCCATTCCAGACAAACGCCCCCTCGGAACCAACGCATGACCATCCGCACCATTCTCGTCGATGACGAAAAACTGGCCATTCAAGGCCTGCAACTGCGCCTTGAGGCCTTCCCCGACGTCGAGGTGATCGACACCTGTTCGAACGGGCGCGAGGCCATCCGCAAGATCAAGACCGAGAAACCGGACCTCGTCTTCCTCGACATCCAGATGCCCGGCTTCGACGGCTTTTCCGTCGTCAAGGGCGTGATGGAAATCGAACCGCCGCTGTTCGTGTTCGTCACCGCCTACGAAGAACACGCGATCCGCGCCTTCGAAGCCAATGCCGTCAATTACCTGATGAAGCCGGTGGACGAGGACAAGCTGGCCGACACGATCGAACGCGTGCGCCAGCGCCTGGCCGAGAAGCGGTCGGCCGAAGAAGCCGAAAAGCTCAAGAACGTCCTGTCCGAAGTCGCGCCCGACGCGGTCGAGGCCATGCCGGAACAGGAAGACGGAACGAACCGCTACGAGAAGCTCATCAACATCAAGGACCGCGGGCAGATATTCCGCGTCGATGTCGATTCGATCGAACATATCGAGGCGGCGGGCGACTACATGTGCATCTATACCGGCGACAATTCGCTGATCCTGCGCGAGACGATGAAGGATCTCGAACGGCGGCTCGATCCGCGCATGTTTCAGCGCGTCCACCGTTCGACCATCGTCAATCTCGACCAGGTGCGCCAGGTCAAGCCGCATACCAACGGCGAATGCTTCCTCGTGCTGGAAAGCGGCGCGCAAGTGAAAGTCAGCCGCTCCTACCGGGACGTGGTGGCGCGATTCGTGCATTAGGCCGTTTTGCGAACCCGCATCCGCAGGTTCGTCCCCGGCACAATTCCCTCCGCTCCGCTTCGGGACGCCTGCAGGCGCGCAGTCGCGCTTGCGGTCCTCGCGGACCGGGCTAAATCGTTCTTCATGACCCAGTTCCGACTTCCCGGTTTCGACCTCGACGCCTTTGTCCGCGCCACACTCGACGAAGACCTTGGCGTGGGCCTGCCCGGCGGCGGGCACGACGTCACCGCCGAGAGCGTGATTCCGGCCGGTGCGCGCTTTTCGGGCGTGATGGACAGCCGCGACGCCATTGTCGTCGCGGGGCTGCCGATCGCCGTGGCCTTCTTCCGCGCGCTCGATCCGGACATGACGATCGAGGTACTGGTGGAAGAAGGCGCCCGGGTATCCGCCGGGACCCACCTCATGCGCCTGTCCGGCAATGCGCGGGCCATGCTGACGGCCGAGCGCAGCGCGCTCAACACCGTGCAGCACCTCTCCGGCATTGCCACGATGACCCGTCAGTACGTGGACGCGATGGGCGACAGCGGCTGCGTGCTGCTCGACACGCGCAAGACCATCCCCGGCCTGCGCCATCTCGAAAAATACGCCACCCGCATGGGCGGGGCGCAGAACCACCGCATGGGCCTGTGGGATGCGGCGATGATCAAGGACAACCACGTCCTGGTTGCCGGCGACGTGGGCGAGGCCGTGCGCCGGGCACGCGCCGCCGGGGTCGAAAACGTGATCTGCGAAGTCGACCGGATCGACCAGATCGAGCCCGCGCTGGCGGCAGGGGCCAGCCACTTGCTGCTCGACAACATGGACGCGCCGACGCTTTCCGACGCCGTGGCACTTGTCGGCGGACGCGTGCCGACCGAAGCGTCGGGCGGAATCGACCTGCGGACGATCGGGCCCAAGGCGGCGACCGGCGTCACCTATGTCTCGGTCGGGCGGCTCACGCAGAGCGCGCCTGCCGCCGATATCGGGCTCGACTTCACTCCGGTGTGAAGGGGCGGCCATGAAACGCGCCGCTGCCCTGCTCGTCCTGCCGTTGCCGGCCAGCGCCGGTCCGGCCTTCGCGCAGGCCTACCAGTGCCGCGTGCCTTCCGGGCCCATCGCCGTGCCGGAGATCGCGCCCGACGGCCCCACGCGGCGGATGCCCGTCACCGGCTACACCCTGTCCCTCAGCTGGTCGCCCGAACATTGCCGGGGGCGGGAAACGCGCCCTTCCGACGCCGTGCAGTGTTCCGGGCGCAACGGGCGTTTCGGCCTCGTGCTCCACGGCCTGTGGCCCGAAGGTGCCAACGGACGCTGGCCCCAGTGGTGCCCGGCCCCGCGCAGCCCCTCCCCCGCGACCGTGCGCCAGCACTTGTGCATGACACCGTCCGCCCGGCTCATGGCGCACGAATGGGCCAAGCACGGGGCCTGCATGGTCCGCAAGCCGGAAACCTATTTCCGGATCGGCAGCATCCTGTGGAACAGCCTGCGCCTGCCCGACCTCGACCGGCTTTCGCACCAGGACGGGCTTGACGCAGGCGCGATCCGCCAGGCCTTCGCCGACGGCAACCCGGCGTGGAAGCACGAGCACATCGGCATTCGCCTGAACCCGCGCGGATGGCTGCGCGAAATCCGCCTCTGTTACGGCAAGGGCTTCATGCCCGCGCGCTGTGCGCCCGGCCAATACGGCGCACACGATACGGTCACGGTAAAGATCTGGCGGGGGCTCTAACCCCGCCGCTCGCGAAAGAATTCCCGCAACAGTTCCGCCGCTTCGGTTTCGCCCATCCCGGAATAGACGTCCGGCCGGTGGAGGCACTGTTTCTGTTCGAACACCCGCGCCCCGTGTTCCACCGCGCCGCCCTTGGGATCGGCCGCCGCATAATAGAGCCGCGCGATCCGCGCATGGGCGATGGCCCCGGCGCACATCGCGCACGGTTCCAGCGTGACCCACAGTTCGCACCCTTCCAGCCGCTCGTCCCCAAGGGCCTCGGCCGCGCGGCGAATCGCCAGCATTTCGGCATGGGCGGTGGGATCGTGCAAGGTGCGCGGAGCGTTATGGGCGCGCGCCACGATTCGCCCATCCCTGACGACGACGGCACCCACCGGCACTTCGCCCGCCCGTGCGGCGGTTTCCGCCTCCGCCAGGGCGGCGGCCATCGGTTCGGGGAGTGGCCAGCGTGTCATGCATCGTGCGCTAACCGCACCTGCCGAATCCCGCAATGCCCGGCGAATGCTTGACGATTCGGCATCCCACCGCTATGCGCGCCGCTTTCCGGGGTAACCCCCAGCTTTTTCGAATGAGAGATTTTCCATGTCGCGCATTTGCGAACTGACCGGCAAGGGCCGCCAGATCGGCCACAATGTGAGCCACGCCAACAACAAGACGAAGCGCGTCTTCCTGCCCAACCTGCAGAACGTCACGCTGCTGTCGGAAAAGCTGGACCGCAGCTTCAAGTTCCGCGTCAGCACGCAGGGCCTGCGTTCGGTCGAACACAACGGCGGCCTCGACAACTGGCTGCTCAAGACTTCCGACGCCAAGCTTTCGCCGCGCGCGCTCAAGGTGAAGCGCGAGCTGAAGAAGGCCGCTGCCGCCGCCTGAGCCGATGGCCCCATCCGGGGCCATGCTCTAGCGGGTGCGAACGGGCGTGCGGGCGAACCGCGCGCCCTTTTTGCGTGCCGGTTCCCCGAGCCAGCGCAGCTTGAGCAGGATCGTGCGCTGGCTCCGCGCGGTGTTGTCGTCGGAAATGACCCACACGATCGTCTCCCCGTCTTCGCCGGTTTCCACCGCCAGCCCCTCGAAATTGTCGGTCGGCAAGGGCGAAGCGAGATTGGCCGCCACTTTGCCGGTCCACGTCCCGTCCTTCCGGATTTCGGCCGGATCGGCGATGGCGATTTTCCCGGCGAAACGCGGCGGCATGGGCCAGACCAGGCGCCGCAGCAGGACGAGCACGCGCCCGTCCGGCAATTGCGCCATGTCGGTCGGCCGGTAGGCCATC
>JAQVEQ010000167.1 GCA_028697875.1 Novosphingobium sp.
ACCACTTATTGCCTTGCCCGCCACGATCCAGCTCGACCTCGTTCGGCATCCGTTCTCCGATCGCGTACACAAAATGCACTTCCGTGTAGTGACCCCAGCGAGCGGAAAAGCCCTGCGCGGAAAGGCTCTGGGAGTGCCGGAGATTATGACACGCGGACAAAATCTGGAAGAGCTAGAAGCCCTGCGCCGCACCCTCGCCGACGTAGTCGTTACGATGAGCGCTGCGCGTGCGCATCAATAACGACCCTTCCTAGCCGTTCAAACATCGCATTTCGTTTCTCAGGAGCGGACAGGCAACTCTACCATGCCCGTTACGCAACGCGAACGAAAAACCCTTATCACCTTCCAAGTATATACCTCGCCGAAAAAACTCAATTCGAGTCCATTCCGCGCTAAGCTTTTGTTCACCCGCGAAAGTCGCAGATATCAGTTGGTAAAACGGGCTAGCATCTGCTGAGAAGCCGCGTAGTAATCTTCGGATAGTACGACCGGCGCACTCGTCCCGATCAAGCGGCCCGCAATGGCCGCTCCCCCATCGGTCAAGGCATAATTTGCCTCTTCACCGGTAACGACATCGATCCAGGCCGGGATCGGACGGTGTTCAGAGAGGCAAGATCGCCACCAGGCTGCAATCGGCGCGACCAGGCTCATTCGCCGGCCCTGGGCGGCCCACAAGGCAACGCGCATGGCGTCGAAGCCGAAGCGAGGCGGTTTGCCGGGGGCCGGAGCTACGGAATTCTTTCCAGTCACGACGATCCAGTCGCACGGCAAGTGGTGCGGTCCGAAACGGGACAGCCGCAACAGGTCCTCACTGTCGTGGATAATGCCACCCCAGCTTGCCACCCCGTCCAGCGCTGCAAAGTGGTCGAGCGCACTCCACACGAAATAGGACGGATTCAACGTGATATTCGCGCCTTCCACGAAACCGACAAGGCCCGGCAGCAAGAGTTGGCGCGAATGCTGGGTGAGGACGCAATGCTGTCGAATGGCCGCGCGTACCGCCCGCGAGCGTTCGGTATAGCGAGGCTCGTTCCAACGCGCCCCGGCGAGCGCCAGCGCCCACGCGATCACGATGTCGCCGTCGGTCGCGTTGTTGGGATCGGTCATGGCCTGCTCGGCAGGGTCCCACCGCCAACCATAGAGCGCAAGGTCGTTGCGCGCGAGGTTGGCTTCGGTCCATTGCGCGATCAGCTCGAAACGTGCGCGATCATTGGCCTGGAGGGCCAGCAAAAGTCCGTAGCTTTGGCCTTCACTGTGGCTGATGCCGCCATTTCCGGTATCGATCACACGCCCATGGGCGTTGACGAAGCGCGCGCACCAAGCCGGCCACGTGACAGGCTGCGGCGTATCGAAAGTTGTCAGTCCGGACAGGGGACCTGAGTTCGGCATCGCGGCGTTGCTTTTCTCGCTTTGGTTGCACGCGGCGAGGGCCACCAGCATGCCCAGGGAAAAACGACGTCGATCCATCCGTGTGCAGTTATCGGCCATGGCGAAGCTCGAGCGCCTCTCCTTTCCATTCCGCGCGGGTCTTCAACGCGGGGCCACTGCCCAAGGCACGAAACCAGCTGTCATAGGCCCCTTCCAGCACGCCTGACAGCAAGGCGGCCCAGTGGCCGCGAGGGTCGGGGGCGATGTGCAGCGGAAGGCCATCGTGACGAACGACAATGGCATCGTCGTTGAGCTCAAGCTCCATCTGGCCCCAGTCGAGTGCCGCCCAGAACGCGTTGAGCCGCATCGAGAGCGCGGACGCGTCATGGATTCCCTCCAGGGGATCGAGCGCCGCGATGCGCTTGCCGATCGCAACGAAGAAGCCATGGGCCTGCAAGGCCGGCACGGCTTCGCAGACCTCGCTGGCGGCCGAGAGCGCGACCAGGACCAGACCGCCGAAACCATTCTCGTCCAGTCGCTTGGGGCTGTTCGCAAATAGCTCCATGTTCATTTCACTTCGTGCTCCCAATGCTCTGGCGCACGCCAAGCAAGCCACGGAACTCATCATAGGACCCGAAGGTATTATAGCTTGCTTCCCCGCCGATACGGGTAAGCGGGCTAAGCTTGTAGTAAAGTTCGCCCTGTGCCGACAACGCAAAGCCCGTCTTGCTGATCCCGTCGTAGTAGGAGCGAACGTCGCTGTTCTGGTCCTTCAGCGCATCGAGCTCGGCCTGCGCGACCGGATCGGTGGGGTAGATCAGGCTCTGATCCTCGCTGTAACTCTGGAAACCGGGCGTGAACGAGGCGCGGCCAACGAAGCGCTCGTCCTCCATCGCATAGTTTATGGGGAAGCCGACCGAAAGGAAGCTCTGGGGGCTGAAATAGCCGCCATTGCCGAATGTGAAGGTGTTCTGGCTCTTGTCGTAGCCCTGGTAGTTGACGTTGAGACCAACGGTCAAAGAGGAATTACGCCCGCGCCACGCGCGCAAATAGCCCCCAACATTGGCCTCGAAGCCCGTGTTGCGTACGACGTTCTGCCCGTCGAAACGGTAATAGCGACCCTCGCCATAGACCCCGTTCCCATCCGCATCGTACGAAAGCCCGGCGCCTGCGCCAAAGCGCATGACCTGCCCCCAACGTTCGCCTGTTACCGGATCGCGGGTTCCTGCGTAGGACACGACCGAGTCCGTGACGGGCTTGCGTTCCGCAAAGGCACTGGCCCGCAGGTATTGGGACAGACGCGGCGTCGCAGCGGCTCGGAACGCGAACTTGGTCTTGCCCATGCCGACAGGCGTCGTACCCGCTTCGGCCTGGATCGCGTCGCTCTGGTAGCCCGCCGCGAAGGCGACACCCGAAGCGTGCTGGCTGTCGGCATTCGACAAGTCCGACTCTTCCTGATCCACGATGCCCTGCGCCTCGGGCGTGGCGTTGCGTCCGAACCGGGCAAGTCCCGAACCGGTCAGGCGACCGGCATCGATCACGCTGGCCTGGGCCCTGGCATAGACCCGCCCCGGACCAAGCCCCGTCGAAACTTTGGCCGAACCGGTAATCTCGTCGAGCTGGCTAAGTCCGGTCTCGCCCGATCTTTGACGGTATCCCGAATCGACCTCCACGCGAGGGCGCGTGTCCTGCTGCAGGGCGACAAGTTCGGCCTCGATTTGCGCCATGACCGGGTCCGCCCCGTAGATCGGACCGCCAGGCCCCGGCGAGGCCTGCCCGACGGGTGCCGAAGCCGCGTTGCGCATGGAATAGGCCGTGCCGGTGGGATCGCTCGGCGCAAAGCCGGCGGGAGAGGCCGTGTAGCCGCCTAGCCGTTGAGTCGAAGTTCCGTTGCCGGTTCCGACGAAGGCGGCAGGCGCCGACGTGCTGGCGCGTGCCGAGGCCGCGTAACCATCGGGCATGTAGGCTGGGGCAGCTCGGCTTTGCATGGCGGCATAGGAGGCATCCGGCAGGCGGGTGCCGTTGCCCAGCGCGAACGGATTGACCGGTTGCGGGGCAGCGGCGGCGGGAGAGGAGAGATTGCGGAAGGGATTCGCTGCCCCGTTTCCCGGCATGCCGGCGAAGGGATTTCCGCCAAGCGCGGCGACATCGGTCGAGCGGGTCTGGCGCGCGTAGAGCGCGCGCGCCTCCTTGAGGTAACGTGCGGCCTTGCGATCGTTCCCGGCGGACCGTTCGACACCGGCCAGGGCCATATAGACCTGATAATCCTCGGGGAAGGCGCGAAGGAGCTGCGTGGAAGCCTCGTCGGCAAGCCCCCCGTCCCCGGAGCTCTGCGCGCTTTGGGCGAGGCCGATCAAGCCGTCCTTGTCTCCGGGCTTGCGGGACAGATAGAGCTGCCAGGTCTGCGCCGCACGAGGCGCCATGTTGCCTCCCTGGTAGAGCCGTGCGAGCCCGGCCAGGATTTCCGGATTGTCGGGCGCGGCCGCATAGGCGCTCTGGAGAATGTCGAAACTGTCGGCAAAGCGCCCCTCGAGGCGGGCGCGATCGGCTTGGCTGACCATCATCGTGGCCTGCATGCGCGCATAAGCCAGCTGCCCCTGGGGCGAAGAACCGGCGAGGGCCGCGGCACGCTCGAGGGCCAGCTGCGCGAGATCATCCCGCCCGGTCTGGACCAGCACGCCGATCAGTCCTTCGTAGTCGTCCAGGCTGCTGATCTGGCCGTTGAGCGCCGCTTCGGCAAGCTGGCCGGCTCCGACCGGATCGCCCAGGTCGAACAGGGCGCTGGCGATGGCGGCCTGTTTGGCAACCGGCATACCGCTCATGCCGGCAAGCTGGCGCAATTGACCCAAGGCCTGCTCACGCTGTCCGTTGGCGGCCAGCGCCCGCGCCCGCGCGATCGCCGAATCGGTCTTCACGCTAACCGCGAACGCGCGCATCGGCGCCGTGCGTTGCGTTTCCGGAATCAGGCCGATCAGCCGTTCGGCCTCGGCCGATCGGCCCAGATCCTGATTGATCAGCGCTGCTGCATAAAGCGAGTCGGCACCACCATTGCCAACCAGGGAACGCAGAAGCGATTCCGCCTCGGGCACGCGCCCCCGCTTGATCATGTATTGGGCGAATTCGTAGCGTATCCAGGGATCGGTCGGGTCCGCCAGAAGGCCGGACTGGAATTCCTTGATGGCGCCCAGTTCGTCGCCGCGTTCGGCGGCGGCCAGCGCCCGCCCCCGAGCGGCGCGCATCTGCAACCGCTTCTCATCGGCGCCTGATCCTTCCGAAGCCTGACGGTAAAGATCGGCCGCATCGGCGTAGCGGCCTTGCTTCTCATAGACCTGTGCGAGGATTTCGAGAGCACCGGACGGGTCCGGATAGTTCGAACGGACCAGCTCCTCGGCTCTGACCTGGGCTCCGGCCGTGTCACCGTTGGCAAGTCGTGCGCGCGCTTCCTCGATGCCCGCAAAATACCGTGCCGAAGCAAGACCCTTGGCCCACTGGCTGGCCTTGCCATAGCGCGAAGCCCTTTCCAGCAGGTCGGCGGCCTGTCCAAAATTGTTCTGGCGTAGCCGCACGATGCCGAGGCCGCCGAGCGCGTCTCCATCGCGCGGATTGGTTGCAAGCGCCTTCTCGAACTGGGACGCAGCATCCTCCAGTTCATTCGCGTCGAGCGCTTCGAAGCCGGCCACGCGGGCTTGCCCGGCGCGTGTCTCGGCCCGGTTGCCAGCAGACGGCGGCGGCACGGCCGCCGTAGCGGCGCGCTGGGGCCCAGCATTCGTTGCGGGCGACTTGGCAATCGACTTCGTTGCCGGCGGCTTTGGCACCGGCGACTTCGTCGCGGCGGGCTTGGGGGTTGCTTTTGGTGCGCGCGCGGCGGCGGCAATCGCCGGGTTGTCGGGGTCGAGCGCAAGGGCCCGACGCAGGGCCTGCTGGGCAAGATCCTCACGCCCCTTGGCCCGCCAGTATTTCGCCTGATCGAGCAGTGCGGCGACACCGCTGTCCTGCGCGCGCGCAGGGTGCGCAACACCGAGCGCCAGCGTGCTGGCGCACAAGAGCAGACCGAAGGCTACGCCTCGGGAAGCGAAATTCGGCCTTGCGGCGAGAGCGCGCCGTTCGATCATACGTTGTCGTCCTGCTGGCTCAGGCGGCGCTGGGCCTGTCGGCGGAAATAGAGGTAGACGGGTCCGGCGAGAACGACCGCCAGGATGAGCGCAAAGAGGCCCAGCAACACGGGACGCTGGCTTACCCAATAGGCGATCTTCATCCAGATCGGCAGCGATCCCACCCAATAGCGATCGGCCAGTTCGAAACTGGCCATGCCGTCACCCTTGGTGACCGACAAGTCGCCCTGGATCATGGCGTTGATCTTGGTGTCGGCCATCCCTGCGACAAGCGCGGGCAAGGCGGGCGCACTGTCGGACAGAACCGCGACCACCGTGCGATCGGCCGCGAAAGGCGAACGGAAACTGACGATCCCCGAGAAACCGCGTGCATTGTACAAGAGCGGCTCGGCTTCCATCGGGTCACTGCGCGAGGAACCACCGAAAAGTGCTGTCAGATTCTGCAGTGCGGAGCGCTCGTTGACCATAAGGCGCCCGTTCGCGAACTGAACCGAAGACCCCTGGAACAAGGCCTGGTTACCCGCCAGATTCGCACCACCGACGACGAGG
>JAQVEQ010000168.1 GCA_028697875.1 Novosphingobium sp.
TCGCTCTCGAAGGCGACACCATGCTGGCGGTCCAGGCGAACGACGGGGCCGAAGCCTATACCCGCCGGGGCGACCTTGCGGTTTCCCCGACCGGGATCCTCGTCAACGGCGATGGCCGCCCGGTCATCGGGTCCGGCGGGCCGATCAGCGTCCCGCCCGGCGCCGACGTTGCGATCGGCAAGGACGGCAGCGTGCTGGTTGCCGATCCCGCGACCCCCGACCAGTCGGCGGCGGCAGTCGATCGCATCAAGATCGCGAACTGGCAGGGAAGTCCGATCGTGAAAGGCACCGACGGCCTGTTCCGGGTCCGCGGCGGCGGTGTGCTGCCGGCCGACGAGGAAGCACGTGTGCAGACCGGCTCGCTCGAGGAGTCGAACGTCGATGTCACGCGCATCCTGGTCGAAATGGTCCAGGCACAACGCCTCTTCGACATGCGCACCAAACTCGTCGCGACCGCCAAGGAGCTCGACGAGGGCGGCGCCAGTCTGATGCGGCTCTGAATTTTCCGAAAGGGAGACTGACAAATGCCGAATTCCGCACTTCAAGTGGCTCGTACCGGGCTCGAGGCTCAGGACACGCGGATGCGTGTGATCGCCAACAACCTCGCCAACGTGGGAACCACCGGGTTCAAGCGCGACCGGGCGAATTTCGCCACGCTGGCCTACCAGAACCTGCGCGTGGCCGGGCAGCAGTCCAGCGCCGAGACGGACTATGCCACCGGCCTCAACCTGGGCACCGGCGTCGCCATTCAGTCGACCAGCCGGATCGTGACCCAGGGCACGCTGAACAATACCGGCAATGCCCTCGACCTCGCTCTCGACGGCGAAGGTTATTTCCAGGTCGAACTGCCGGGCGGGCAGACCGCCTATACCCGCGCGGGCAACTTCACCCGTTCGGCCGAGGGCGAGCTGGTGACAGTACAGGGCTATCGCGTCCTGCCGGGCATCACCATTCCCGACGATGCGCAGTCGATCACGGTTGCCCAGGACGGCACCGTGTCGGCGGCGACGGCGAGCGGCGAGACGTCCGAACTGGGCAAGATCGAAATCGCCTCGTTCACCAATCCTGCCGGGCTCCAGGCCACGGGCGACAACTTCCTGCTCGAAACCGCCGCCAGCGGCGCGCCGCAGGTCGGTGCGCCGGGCGAGGCCGGACGCGGGAGCATCCGCCAGGGCATGCTGGAAGGCTCGAACGTCAACGTCGTCGAGGAACTCGTCGACATGATCGAGTGCCAGCGCGCCTACGAAGTCAATTCGAAGATGATCTCGGCAATCGACGAGATGCTGCGCAACGCCAACCAGACGATGTAAGCCATGCGAACGATCTCACTCATCATCGCCGTTGCGGCACTGGGCGGACTGACTTCCGCCTGCAAGAGCGCCGAACCGTCCGCAGGCTTCGCGGCTACGCTGCCGCTGGCCCCGCCGGCCGCACCCGCCGCCGCGAACGGGAGCATTTTCCAGGCCGGCAGCGGCTATGCCCCGCTCCATATGGGCAACCGCGCGCGCGCCGTGGGCGATCCGGTGACCATCCTGCTGGTGGAATCGACCAAGACGTCGAAGTCGGCCGGTTCGCAGACCGACCGCGACGGCGGCTTCTCGCTCACACCGCCCGCCAGCGGGCCGTTCAGCTTCCTCAGCCCGGAAGCCCTGACCGCATCGGGCAATTCCTCGTTCACCGGCAAGGGCAATGCCACGCAGTCGAGCAGTCTTTCCGGCCAGCTCAGCGTCACGATCGCGGAAGTGCGCCCCAACGGCACGGCGCTGGTCCAGGGCGAAAAGCGCATGAATCTGAGCCAGGGCGACGAATGGGTCCAGTTTTCGGGCATCGTGCGGCTGTCCGACCTCGACGAGGACAGCCGCATCCTGTCGAGCCGCGTGGCCGATGCCCGGATTGTCTATTCGGGCAAGGGCTCGATCCAGCGCGCGAGCCGCGAAGGCTGGCTCAGCCGCTTCTTCAACATGATTACTCCGTTCTGACCGAGGCAAAGCCATGTCCCGTATCCTTTCCCTGCTGTTCGCCCTGCTGGCCCTCTTCGCGGCCGCCACGCCCGCCAATGCGGAGCGCGTGCGCGACCTCGGCACCTTTCAGGGCGTCAGGACCAACCAGCTGACCGGTTACGGGATCGTCGTCGGTCTCGACGGCACCGGCGACGATAACCTCGAATACCTTACCCAGGCCGCGCGCGGCGTGTCCGGGCGTCTGGGCCTGCAATTGCCGCCGGGCGTGAGCCCGGGCCTGAAGAACGCGGCGGCGGTTCTCATCACGGCCGAGCTGCCGGCCTTCGCCAAGCCCGGCCAGAGGATCGACGTCACGGTTTCCACCATGGGCAAGGCCAAGAGCCTGCGCGGCGGAGCCTTGATCCTGGCCCCGCTCTATGGCGCGGACGGGCAGATCTATGCCATGGCGCAGGGCAACCTCGCCGTGGGCGGCCTCGGCGTCTCCGGGCGCGATGGGTCCAAGCTGTCGGTCAATGTGCCGACCGTCGGGCGGATCGCCAGCGGCGCCAGCGTGGAACGCGCGGTCATGACCGGGTTCCAGAACGGCGACATCCTGCGCTGGAACCTGTTCGACGCGGATTTCCTGACCGCGACCCGCGTGCGCGACGCGATCAACCTGCGCTATCCCGGCACCGCCTCGATCGAGGACGGGGTCACGCTGGCCCTGCGCCTGCCGATGGGGGCGGACCTGCGCGCCAGCATGATGGCCCAGATCGAGATGATCGAGGTCGAGCCGGCGGAAAGCCGCGCCAAGGTGATCGTCAACAGCCGGACGGGGACCGTCGTCATCAACAGCGCGGTGCGCCTTTCGCCCGCCGCGATCAGCCACGGCAAGCTGGTCGTGCGCGTCGAGGAAGACGAGCGCGTCGTGCAACCCGCACCGTTCAGCCGCGGCCGTACCGCGACGGAACAGCATAGCGACGTCCAGGTGGAAGAGGCGGGCGCCCATGTCGTGAATTTCCAGCCCGGTGCCTCGCTCGCCCAGCTGGTCGATGCACTCAACATGCTGGGGGTCACGCCGTCCGACCTGGTCGCGATCCTGGAATCGCTGAAGCAGGCCGGGGCGCTCAATGCGGAAATGGTGGTGATATGATGGAGATCACGTCTTCCTTCCAACTCGGCGCTCGCCCCGACGAGCGCCAGCGCCTGTCGGAAGCGGCGACCCGCTTCGAGGCGATCTTCGCCCGGCAGATGCTCGCCTCGGCGCGGCAGGCCGGTTTCGGTGACGACCTGTTCGGCGGCCAGGGCAGCGACACGTTCCGCCAGATGATGGACGAACGCTTCGCCGACATTCTGGCCGATAGCGGCGCGCTGGGCTTCGGCAAGACGATCGAGGCCCAGCTGGCCGCCCGTCTCGACGTGACCAGTCAGGATACGGCCGGCCAGAACACTGCCGTCCAGAACACTGCCGTCCAGAACACCGGGACGAGAGGCTAGGCCATGGCGTCCGATCTTCTCTCCATCGCATCCAGTGGCGCCAAGGCGGCGCGCGTGGCGCTCGACGTCACGGCGCAGAACATCGCCAACGCGTCGAGCGAAGGCTATGTCCGCCGTTCCGTCGAACTGTCGGAACTCTCTCCGACGACCGCGATCGGGCAGACCGGCGAGACGTCGCTGTCCGGCGTCCGGCTGGACCGGGTGACGCGCAACGTGGACCTGTTCCGCCTCGCCGAAGCGCGGCGGACGACGTCGGACGCTTCGCGCGCCAATGCCGAACTGAGCGGACTCGAAAATGTCGAATCCGCGATCGAGAATGCCCGGGTCTACGACGCGATCGTCGATTTCGAAGGTGCCCTGGAAGGGCTGACGGCGGACCCGACCAACCTTTCGCTACGCGCGTCCGTGCTGGAAAGCGCGCAGACCCTGGCGCGCAGCTTCAACGTGGCTTCGACCTCGCTCGACGCGGTGGGCGACAGCCTGCATTTCGATGCGGCCGCGGGTGTCGACGAAGTCAATCTCTATGCGCAGGAACTGGCGCGGATCAACTTGCGCCTCACGCGGGCGCAGAACGGCAGCACCGACCAGTCGTCGCTGCTCGACCAGCGCGACCTGATGCTCCAGAAACTGAGCGAACACGCCGATGTGAGCGTGACGGTTGCATCCGACTACACGGTGGAAGTGCGGCTGGGTTCGGGCGGGGGCGTCCCGCTGGTCCAGGGCGGCAACGCCGCCTTGCTGGAAAGCACCACGGCGGCGGACGGCACCCTGTCGTTAACCGTTGGCGGCTCGGCCGTCACCTTGTCCGGCGGCGATCTTGCCGGCCAGGCCCAGGCGCTCGTCCACCTGCGGGACTATGCCGCCAGCCTCGACGATGTCGTAAACAGCCTGATTGCGGTGGTGAACGGGGTGCAGACGAATGGGGCCGCGCTCGACGGTTCCGCCGGGCAGGCGCTTTTCACCGGCACCGGTGCTGCCGGTATCGCGGTTGCGCTGTCGGATCCCGCCGCGCTGGCTACCGCTGCTGCCGGTTCGGCGGCCGGGTCGCGCGATGCCTCCAATCTGGCGGCCTTGCGCGATGCCATGACCACGAACGGGGTGGCCGCCGGGATGAATGCCGTCATCTTTTCCGTTTCGAGCAAGGTTTCGGGGCTCACCACCACCCGCGATGCGCTGGATGCGATTGCGTCTTCCGCAAGCATCGCGCTGCAGAGCCAGGCCGGCGTCGATCTCGATTACGAAGCGGTGAACCTGATCCGTTTCCAGCAGGCGTTCCAGGCTTCGGGCCGGGCGATGCAGGTCGCGACGGATATCTTCGACACGCTGCTGGCGATCAAGTGAGGCGAACATGACGATCCTTTCCACCAGTGCATTCTACGAACGGGCCACTGCCGACATGACCAGCCTGCGCAAGCGGGCGGAGGAACTGCAGGCCCAGATCGCCAGCGGTCAGCGCATCAACCAGTCGTCCGACGATCCGGTTGCTGCGGCGCGCCTGCGCGAACTGGCCCGCGCCGACAGCATGGCCGAAGTCAACACGGCCAATGCCAACCGCGCCACTGCCGATCTCACGCTGGCCGACAGCGCCATTCAGGAAATCGCCGACAATCTCATCCGCGCGCAGGAACTCGCCACCCAGGCCGCGAACGGCACTTTGAGCGACGACCAGCGGGTGGCGATCGGGGAACAGCTCGCCAATATTCGCGATAACCTGGTTGCGCTCGCCAATTCCAAGGACAGCTCCGGCCACGCGCTGTTCGGCGGGGAAACGACCGGCGATGCCTATATCGTCGATGCCGCCGGGAACGTGGTCTACACCGGCACTGCCAGCTCGGGCGAACTGCCGCTGGGCGACGGGCAGAGCGTGGTGCGCGGCGTGACCGGGCCGGAGTTCCTCAACTTCACCCATGACGGCAACGCGACCGACCTGTTTGCCGTCATCGGCAACCTGGCGGATGCCTTGTCCGGCGGTTCCGCCGATCCGGCGGGCGCGGCGAATGCGGCGCTCGACGCGATGAATTCGGGCCTCGCCAAGATCACCACCACGCAGACCGTGGTCGGCGCGCGGATGAACTGGGTCGATCTCAACGTCGCCCGTTACGAACGGCAGGGCGAGATGCGCGCCACGGAACAGACCGAAGTCGGCAGCATCGATGCCGCGACCGCGATCAGCGACCTGCAGCAGATGATGACGGTTCTGGAAGCGAGCCAGGCCAGTTTCGTGAAGCTCGCGAACCTGTCGCTCTTCGACATGATCAGCTGAGCCGCGCAACAACGATTTGAAGGGGGACTAGGACATGTTTGCAATCGTCGGGATCGTCATCCTGATCGTCATGGTTTTCGGCGGCTTCGTAATCACCGGGGGCGCGCTTGGGCCGGTGCTGCATGCCTTGCCGCACGAAATGCTGATTATCGGCGGCGCCGCGGTCGGCGCGCTGGTCGCCGGCAATTCGCTGCATGAACTCAAGGCGATTGGCGCCGGGCTGGCCAAAGTCGTCAAGGGGCCGAAACATACCAAGCAGGACCATGTCGACGCGATCCTGCTGACCACCCGGCTGATGCGCATCCTGCGCAGCGAAGGCCCGG
>JAQVEQ010000169.1 GCA_028697875.1 Novosphingobium sp.
GGGCCTGCCCGCGGACGCGCCAGGCTTCCGCGCTGTCCATGCCTTCGACCCGTTGCAGTGCCTCGTCGTACTGGCCGCGCATGATCGCGGCGTCGCCCATGAGGATCGCTCCGTCGGAAGGCAGCTGGCCGAGCCGTTCGAGCCGCTGGAGAGTCGCCAGCGCACCTTCCCCGTCGGTCAGGCCGATCTGTGTCCGGGCGAGCAATTCCAGCATGGCCGCATCGTCCGGCCGTTCCTTGAGCGCCGCAGCCAGACCGGCCCGGGCCGCACGGTAATCGTGGGCCTTGTAGGCTTGCTGCGCCTGGACGAAATGTTCCTGCGGACCGGGGCCGCACGCGCTCAGGACCAGTGCGCCGGCAAGCGGAAAGACAAGGCGTTTCAAGGCAATCATGGGAGCTCCCTAGCCAACAGGCCTGAAATTTCCGTTTCGCCGGAACCGGCGCGAAGGGTCTTGCGGTCATGCGATGCCACCCATACCTTCCCCTTCGCAAGGCCGCGAATGCGGCCGCCATATCGATGGGAGAACGACAATGCCGGAATTCGACCGCCGCACAGTCCTCGCCGGAAGCGCCGCGGCGACAGTGCTTTCTGCCATGCCGTCCGCTTCCGCGGCGGCGCAGGGGCAGCCCGACCTTTCCGGCAAATCGATCCTCGTTACCGGTACGTCTTCGGGCTTCGGCCGGCTTGGCGCGGAATATTACGCCCGCCTCGGGGCCAGGGTCTTCGCTTCCATGCGCGGCCTGCCGCGCCCGGAAGGGGAGGATTTGCGGCAGCTTGCCGCCGACGAAGGGCTCGACATCACCGTCCTTGAAATCGACGTGCTCGACGAGGGCCAGATCGCCGCCGGGGTTGCCGAAGCGGAACGGCTCGCGGGCGGCGCGCTCGACGTGCTGGTCAACAATGCCGGGATCATGATTACCGGCCCGGTCGAAATGCAGGACATGGAGGCGTTCCGGCTCCTGTTCGAAACCAACCTCCTCGCCTACCAGAGGATGGCGCGAGCCGTCCTGCCCGCCATGCGCAAGGCGCGTTCCGGCTATATCGTCAACATGGCCTCGCAGGCCGGGCGGGTGATATTTCCCGGGCTCGGCGTCTATTCGGCCAGCAAGTTCGCGGTGGAATCCTGGGCCGAACAGTTGGCCTACGAACTGGCGCCGCTGGGCGTGGGCATCGGCATTATCGAGCCGGGCGGGTACCCGACGAAGATCATGCCCAATTCCAACGCCCCTTCCGCCGCGCTCAAGGCGCGCGAACCGGAAGAACGCCAGGCCGCCTATCCGGGATTGGCCGCGCAGATGGGCGTGTCGGGGACCAGCGCGCCGGCAAACGATCCGATGGACATCCCCCGCGCCATTGCGGAACTGATCGCCATGGCCCCTGCCGAACGGCCCTTGCGCAGGGCCGTCGCGGCCGGCCCCTCGCCTCAGGATCCGATCAATACGGTCTGTGCCGATGTCCAGCGCGCCATGCTGGAGGGAAGCCCGTTCGGTCCGGCGGTGGAGGCCGTGCTCGGCGGGAAGAAGCAGGCGTAACCTTGATTCCGCGCGCAAAGCGTATAAGCGCCCTGCCCTGACCGGCGGCATCCTGCCCTTGCCGGCCGTTACCCTATGGCGAAGGAGCAACAATGGGTTTCCGTTGCGGAATCGTGGGCCTGCCCAATGTCGGCAAGTCGACCCTGTTCAACGCGTTGACCGAGACGCAGGCGGCGCAGGCGGCCAACTATCCCTTCTGCACGATCGAACCCAATGTCGGGCAGGTCGCCGTGCCGGACGATCGCCTGGACAAGCTGGCCGCGATCGCCGGTTCGGCCAAGATCATTCCGACCCAGCTCGCCTTCGTGGACATCGCAGGGCTCGTCAAAGGCGCGAGCAAGGGCGAAGGGCTCGGTAACCAGTTTCTCGGCAACATTCGCGAAGTGGATGCCATCGTCCACGTCCTGCGCTGTTTCGAGGACGACGATATTCAGCACGTCGCCAACAAGGTCGATCCGATCACCGACGCCGAAGTGGTCGAGACCGAACTGATGCTGTCCGACCTCGAAAGCCTGGAAAAGCGGGTGCCCGCCGCACAGAAGCGCGCCAGCGGGGGCGACAAGGAATCCAAGATCGCCGCCAGCGTGCTCGGCCAGGCGCTCGACCTGCTGCGCGAAGGCAAGCCCGCGCGGCTGACCGAGCCGAAGGACGACGAGGAAGCCCGCGTCTTCAAGCAGGCGCAGCTGCTTACCGCCAAGCCGGTGCTCTATGTCTGCAACGTGGCCGAAGAAGATGCCGCAAGCGGCAACGAACTGTCCGCCAAGGTGTTCGAGAAGGCCAGGGCCGAAGGGGCGCAAGCCGTGGTGGTGTCGGCCGCGATCGAATCCGAACTGGTCGGGATGGACCCCGAAGAACGCGGGGAATACCTTGCCGAACTGGGGCTCGAGGAAACCGGCCTCGCCCGGGTGATCCGCGCCGGGTACCAGTTGCTCGGCCTCAAGACCTTCTTCACCATCGGTCCGAAGGAAGCGCGGGCCTGGACTTTCCCCGAAGGCGCCAAGGCGCCGCAGACCGCCGGCGAAATCCATACCGATTTCGAAAAGGGCTTCATTCGCGCCGAGACCATCGCCTTCGACGATTATGTCGCATTGGGCGGCGAATCCGGAGCGCGCGAAGCCGGGAAGCTGCGCCAGGAAGGCAAGGAATACGTGGTGCAGGACGGCGACGTGATGCACTTCAAGTTCAACGTCTGAGCGGGCTGGACAGCGTCGCGGAGTAAAAGGATAGTGTGTGCCATGCTCCGGCGCCTGTTCCTTGCTTTGCTGACGCTGTGCCTTGCGCTTCCCGCGGCGGCAATGCCGCTGGAGCAACCGGCTGCCCTGTCGGCCGGAGCACCGGCGGCTGTCGCCTCGATGGCGATGGATAACGGCGGGCCATGCCACCCGCAGGGCGGCAAGGCTGCGCTCGGCATGTCGCACGATTGTATCGGTTGTATCGCACCCTATCAGGCTGCCCCCAGACTGGCGGAGCCGTTCGCGGTCAGGGGTGCGATCCCGCGCCCGCTTGATACCATTCGCCTGCCTGCCTTCAGGGCTGGCCCGGAAACGCCCCCGCCCCGCGCCTGATCCCGCGAACGAGCCGCGCGCCTGTTGCCTGGAGGCCTCGGCGCGCAGTCCCGCACAGATCAGGAAAATCCAATGAAGAACACGTCTTTCATGGCGCTTGCCTGCGCCATTGCACTTGCGTCTCCCGCCTCGGGCCAGGAGATGGATCATGCCCATATGGATCACGGGCAAATGAACCATGCCACAGAGCATGACATGCCCATGCCACAGCAGGTTGCGCCGCAACCTGCCGCAGGATCGGGCACGTCCCGCCTGCCCGCCAGCGAAGGGGGCATGGGAGGCCTCCATTTGAAGGCCGCTGACTGGATGGTCATGGCCCATGGGTTCGTATCGGCACAGTACACCGACCATTCGGGGCCTCGCGGAGATGACAAGCTTTACGCAACATCGATGGCAATGCTCACGGGCACACGGGAAACCGGCTGGGGCCGGATCCAGTTGAAATCGATGATGAGCCTCGAACCGCTGATGAAGGCGGAAGGCTATCCCAACCTCATGGCCACAGGCGAGACAGCGGGCGGTGTGCCGCTGGTCGACCGTCAGCATCCGCACGACCTGTTCATGGAACTGGCCGCAAGGGTGGATGTCGATCTCGGGGGCGGCAGTCTGTTTGTCTACGGTGGACCAGTGGCCGAACCGGCCCTTGGTCCCAGCGCGTTCATGCATCGCGGCTCTGCCAGATATAATCCCGAACCGCCGATCACCCATCACTGGTTCGACTCCACACACATTACCTATGGCGTCGTTACGGCGGGCTATTCCGCCCGGGTATGGCAGATCGAAGCATCGGCTTTCCGTGGGGCGGAGCCGGACGAGGATCGCTGGGACATCGAGACGCCCCGGCTCGACAGCTGGTCGGTTCGTGCAACCCTTACCCCGTCGTCCAACTGGGCGATCCAGGCGAGCTATGGCGAAATCACCGAGCCCGAGGCGACCCATCCCGGCGAGGACGAACACCGCTTCACCGCTTCGGCCCACTACGATGACGGAAAGGGCCTTTCCGCCATGGCTGCATTCAGTGCGAAGAACCGTGTGCCGGGCCGGACGCTGACTGCGTGGCTGGCCGAAGTGAATTGGGACATCGACCGCACCAACACGGTCTTCGGCCGGTTCGAGAATGTCGCCAATGACGAACTGTTTCCCGACCATGACAGTCCGCTGCATGAGGCGGCATTCCGTGTCAGCAAGCTCCAGGCGGGATATGCCCGGCGGATCGCACTCGATCCGTTCGAACTGGCGGTGGGCGGATCGGTGAACGTCTACGACGTACCGGGTGCTCTCGACACAGCCTATGGCAAGCGCCCATGGGGTTATACGCTGTTTGCCCGATTCAGCCTCGGGCGCTGATAGCAGGACAAGGATCGGACGATGGGTGGAAGGGTGTTTTTCGAGGACCTCGAAGCCGGTGCCAAGGAGCGTTTTGGACGCTACGAGGTGACGCGCGACGAGGTCGTCGAATTCGCGGGCAAGTACGACCCGCATCCCTTCCACCTGTCGGACGAGGAAGCGGCGAAGACCCATTTTGGCCGCATTTCGGCGAGTGGCTGGCACACCTGCTCGATGATGATGGCGATGTTCGTCGAACATTTGCAGGAACGGCAAGAGGCTAGCATCGGCGGTGTCGGGATCGACGAACTGCGCTGGCTGAAGCCGGTCCATCCCGGCGATGTCCTCAGCCTCGAAACGGAAATCGTGGCCAAGCGCCGCAGCCGCTCCAAGCCGGGCATCGGAAGCGTGTGGACCAGGATGGTCACGTACAACCAGAACGGCGAAGCGGTGCTGAGCATGACCGCGATCGGGCTGTTCGCCCTGCGCGATCCCGATGCGCCCGTGGACGAAGCCTAGCTCAGCTGCCGCACTGGACGGTGCCACTCTTGTCGTAGACGATTGCGCCGCCTGCTTCGCGCACTGTCAGGCGTCCGTCGTAGTTGACCGATTCCATCCCGGCCGGCCGGCCTTCCCCCGGCGCCAATGCCAGTTCGAAGGCGTATTTCTTGCCGGCATAGTGCGTGCGCGCGCCGAACGGCAGTTCGGGGCTGCCCTTGTCGGCGGCGAAGCGGACGATATCGCCGTCGAGCTTCATGTAGCCGTTGTCGATCATCGCCAGCATCACCGCGCCAAGCCCGCTACCTTCGGCAACGAAGGAGCAGCCGGTGCCGTAAAGGCCGTTCGCCTCGATGTCGGGATAGAGGATCGGTTCCGGAGCGATCGGCGGCGCGGCGGCGCGATTGGCCTCTTCGACCATCGCGATGTCGCGTTCGTCGCGCGCTCTCTGTTCTTCGGGGCTCAGGGGTTCGTCTTCGCAGGCGGATAGGGCCAGCAGGGCGAGAATCGGGAGATAGCGCATCAATGCCTTCCGAAGAGCTTTTCGACATCGGCCATGGACAGTTTGACCCATGTCGGGCGGCCATGATTGCACTGGCCTGAACGGGGCGTGCGTTCCATTTCACGCAGCAGGGCGTTCATTTCCGGGACCGACAGGGTGCGTCCGGCCCGGACCGATCCGTGGCAGGCCATGGTTGCCAGCACATGGTCCAGCTTCTCGCCCAGCAGGAGCGAGGCGCCATGCTGCGCAATATCGTCGGCCAGATCCTGCAGCAGCTTGTGCGGATCGCCGCCCTTGATCGCGGCAGGCATCGCGCGCACCAGCATGGCGCCCGGCCCGAAGCGTTCGATCGCGAGGCCGAGCCCGGCGAAATGTTCCGCCTGTTCTTCCAGCCTGTCGCAGGCCGGTTCGTCCAGTTCGACCACTTCGGGGATCAGCAGCGCCTGGCTGGCCGCCACGGCATCCTCCGCCCCGGCGGTGCGCAGCCGTTCCAGCACGAGCCGTTCGTGGGCGGCATGCTGGTCGACGATCACCAGTCCGTCCGCCGCCTCGGCCACGATATAGGTATTGGCGACTTGCCCGCGCGC
>JAQVEQ010000170.1 GCA_028697875.1 Novosphingobium sp.
CGCGGCGCAGATGCGCGGCGCCGGCCTGCCGATGGCCCGGCTCAAGACCGGCACGCCGCCCCGGCTCGATTGGCGGACGATCGACTGGGCCCGGCTCGACGAACAGCCATCCGATGCCGATCCGTGGACGATGTCGCCCATGGGGGCGGGGCGCGTGAACCCGCAAGTGTTCTGCGCCATCACCCGCACCAATCCGCGCAGCCACGAGGTGATCCGCGCCAACCTCCATCGTTCGCCCTTGTTCACCGGCGCGATCGATGCCCGCGGTCCGCGTTATTGCCCTTCGATCGAGGACAAGATCCACCGCTTCGCCGACCGTGACGGCCACCAGATATTCCTCGAACCGGAAGGGCTGGGCACGCACCTGGTCTATCCCAACGGGATCAGCACGTCGCTGCCGGCCGAAGTGCAGCTCGAAATGGTCCGCACCATGGAAGGGCTGGAGAACGTCGAGATGGCCGTGGCGGGCTATGCGGTGGAATACGACCACATCGATCCGCGCGCGCTGCACCCGACGCTGGAACTGCGAGCGATCCCCGGCCTCTATTGCGCGGGCCAGATCAACGGCACGACCGGGTACGAAGAGGCGGCGGCGCAGGGCCTGATCGCCGGGATGCATGCCACGGCTGCGGTGTTGGGGCGCGAGCCCGCCGCGCTCGACCGCGCCAATTCCTACATGGCGGTGATGATCGACGACCTGACCCTGCACGGTGTCAGCGAGCCTTACCGCATGCTCACCGCCCGGGCGGAATATCGCCTGCGCTTGCGGGCGAACAATGCCGCCAGCCGCCTGACCCCGATTGCCCTCGGCGCGGGATGCGTCGGGCCGGAACGGCGCGTCTGGTTCGAACGGCGCGAGCAGGAACGCACCCGGTGGGAGCACGCGCTGGACCGGGAAGTGACGGCGGGGGAAGCGGCGGGCGCGGGCCTGCCGGTCCGTGCCGACAGCGGCAAGCGGTCCTTGCGCGAATGGTTGCGCTTCGGCGGGGTCGAGCTGGAGGACATCGGCCCCTGGCTTCCCGAGGATCTCGATCGCGGCAGCGACCTCGCGGCGGAGATCGCCGAGGACGCCGCCTATGCGCCCTATCTCGCACGGCAGGATGCCGAGTTGCGCGATTTGCGCGCAAGCGAAGCCGTACCACTGGGCGACGGCTTTCCCTTTGCCCAGGTGCCCGGCCTTTCACGTGAAATGGTCGAGCGGCTGGAGTCGGCCCGTCCGGCAACGCTGGCGGCGGCGGGGCGGATTGCGGGCATCACCCCGGCGGCGCTCGCGGCGCTGCTGGTCCACGCGCGCCGGGCAGCGGCGGCATGATCGAAACCGAAGAAGAGGCGCGCGCCTTCACGGCCAGCCTGTGCGACAGCGCGGCCATGGCCCGGCTGGAGCGCCTGGCCGAATTGCTGCTGGCCGAAAACGAGCGGCAGAACCTGGTCGCCCGCCCGACCGTTCCCCATCTCTGGCAGCGGCACATCGCGGACAGCGCGCAACTGCTGCGCCATGTTCCACGTGAAACGGGGGTGTGGCTCGACCTCGGCACCGGGGCGGGCTTCCCGGGGCTGGTCATTGCCGCGATGCGCCCGGAGTGGCCGGTGCGCCTGGTCGAATCGCGCAAGCGCCGGGTCGAATGGCTCGAAGCGGCGCGCGATGCCCTCGGCCTTGCCCGTTGCGAAGTGCTGGGCGAACGGCTGGAAAAGATCGATAGCTTCGCGGCCGGGGTCATTTCGGCGCGCGCCTTCGCGCCGATGCCGCGCCTGCTGGAATTGGCTGCGCGGTTTTCCACAAAACAGACTCTTTGGCTGTTGCCCAAAGGGCGGTCGGCCAAGCAAGATTTGGATGCCCTGCCCAAGATTCGCCGCGCCATGTTTCACGTGGAACAGTCGTTGACCGACTTGGAGGCAGGCATTGTCATTGGCGGCCCGGTGCAGGGCGGCCGGCCGGAAGCGAGGCACGATCCATGATTCGAATCGCGATTGCCAATCAGAAGGGCGGAGTCGGAAAGACCACCACAGCGATCAATATCGCCACGGCCATGGCGGCGACCGGGTGGAAGACATTGCTGATCGATCTCGACCCGCAGGGCAATGCCTCGACCGGGTTCGGAATCAGTGCGCCGGATCGCATCCGTTCCAGCTACGACTTGCTGGTCGACCAGATGCCGCTGGCCGAATGCATCCAGCCGACGTCGATTCCCGGGCTCGATATCGTCCCGGCCACGGTCGACCTGAGCGGGGCGGAAGTGGAACTGGTGTCGGTCGAACAGCGGACCGATCGTCTGCGCACCGCGCTGGCCGGGCATACCGGGCACGAGATCTGCTTCATCGATTGTCCGCCGTCGCTCGGCCTGCTGACGCTCAATGCCCTGACGGCGGCCGATACCCTGCTGGTGCCGCTGCAATGCGAATTCTTCGCGCTCGAAGGGTTGAGCCAGTTGCTGCAGACGGTCGAGCGCGTCCAGCAGCGGTTCAATCCCGATCTCGGCATTATCGGTGTCGCGCTGACGATGTTCGACCGCCGCAACCGCCTGACCGACCAGGTGGCGGACGACGTGCGCGATTGCCTGGGCAGTCTGGTCTTCGAATCGGCCATCCCGCGTAACGTCCGCTTGTCCGAAGCGCCGAGCCATGGGCTGCCGGCGCTCGTCTACGACCATTCCTGCGCGGGCAGCCGCGCCTATATGGCGCTGGCGCGCGAGCTGATCGGTCGCCTGCCCGAAAAGAGGAAAGCCGCATGAGCGATAAGAGCGAACCCGCCCGCATTTCCACGCCGCCCAAGCCGGTGGCCAAAAGACTGGGCCGCGGGCTGGGTGCGCTGCTGGGCGAGATGCAGCGTGAAGAGCCGCTGGTCGCGGCAGGCGAATCGCCCGCAGCGGGAAATGCGGCAAGTGCGGGGGCGGGTGCCCCGGCTTCGCCCGATCGCGGTCTTGCCATGTTGCCGGTCGCGGCGATCGAGCCGCATCCCGAACAGCCGCGCCGCCATTTCGACGAAGACGCGCTGACCGAGCTTGCGGCCTCGATTGCGGCGCGCGGCGTGATCCAGCCGGTCATTGTCCGGCCGATGGGCGGCGGAAAGTACCAGCTGGTTGCGGGCGAACGCCGCTGGCGGGCCGCGCAGCGTGCCCAACTTCATGAAATTCCTGCACTTTTGCGCGAACTCGAAGAGCGCGACGTGCTGGCGCTGGCACTGATCGAAAATATCCAGCGCGAAGACCTCAATCCGATCGAGGAAGCGCGCGCCTATCAGCGCCTGGCGGATTACGAAGGCCTGTCGCAAGCGGAGATCGCGGAACTGGTCGACAAGTCGCGCAGCCATGTCGCGAATCTCCAGCGCCTGCTGAGCCTGCCGGAATCGGTCATCATCCATGTCGAGACAGGCCGCCTGTCGATGGGCCATGCCCGCGCCCTGGTCGGCCGCGACGATGCCGAATCGCTTGCGGAAGAGGCGATCGCGAAGAACCTGTCGGTCCGCGAAATGGAAAAGCGGACGCGCAAGGCCGTGGCCAGGACCGGGGAAGGGCGCCGTCACGCGCGCGAACCGCGCGACATGGCGGGCGATGCGGATATCATGGCGGTGCAGAACCACCTCGAGGAATTCCTCGGCCTTCCGGTGCGGATCAATGCCGATACCGATCCCCGTTCGGGCGCGGTGACGATTCGCTATCGTTCGCTCGATCAGCTCGATCTGGTCTGCCAGCGCCTGACCGGCGGCGGGATCTGACGTTTCGCCGGGGCTTGTTGTTTCCCCGGCTTCATGCCGTTCAACACGGTACAGGAGTCGTGCCGCGCGACTTCGGCATGCCGCCAGGGCCGGCGCGGCCAATCGGAATGACTGGCCGCGCCTTGCCTATTTGATGTTTTTCGTCCGCTTGTCGGACTCGGGCGCGGGCACGATCTTCACGCGCTTGTCCGGCGCGGCGGGCGCTTCGTAGACTCGTTCCTTGTACACGCGTCTGGCGTGACGCGGCGGAACGGGTACCCAGGTCGGGACGAGCATGACCGGGCCGTAGGCATAGGGATAGGCCATCTGGCAGGCGCATCCCGCACCTGCGCCATAAGGATAGCCATAGCCCGGATAGGCGAAGCCCGGCTGGCCGTTCGGCTTGGGATAGTAATAGGGATAGCCTGCGCCCTGGCCCGCGGCGTAACGGTCGAGGTAAGCTTCGCATTCGTCGCGCACGCGGCCTTCGTCTTCCGCCTTGTCGATGGCCGCCCCGGCCACGGCGCCGACAGCGGCCCCGGCGATCGTGCCGACCGTGCGGTTGCCCTTGCCCGCGATCCGGTTGCCCGCGACGCCGCCGACAACCCCGCCGATCACGGCGCCGCCAAGGCCGTTGTCGCGATAGTGGCGGCGGCATTCGGTCAGCCAGCGCTCACGCTCTTCGCGATAGCGGGCCTCATCGTAGGCGGGCGGAGCATAGGCCGGCGGGGGCGGGACATCGGCTCCGCCCTCGTAAACGCCGCCCGCAGGCAGCGGCATATAGGGCACGACGGGGGGCGGTGGAGGCGGCGGTGCGTCCTGCGCCTGGGCCGGAGCGGCCAGGGTGGCGGCCATGGCCCCGGACAGGGCAAGCGCGCTTGCGGCGCAAAGCGGCATGAAACGGCGGGCGGTCATACGAATCCCCTGTCGGACGCCGGCGGAATTGCGGCTGTTAGCAAAAAATTTAGCATCAGCCGGGCCGCGATACCAACGACCGCCGGGCCGCGATTGACGGCGTGTCCCGTTTCGGGGCGGTCGGGCCGCCCGCGAACACAATGCCAGGCGATGGCTAGGTAAAGGGACGGCGGGGCAAAGGGATGCAGGAGCGATTGCCCAAGCGCCTCGAGGCTCCTATCTATTGCCGCATGAGCACCAAGCGCAAGATCCTCATCGCCATCGCCGTCATTCTCGCCGCCCTGCTGGCGATCGGGGCCTGGCTGTGGCGCGGCGATATCGCCACACTCAGCGTCGACGAGGTCAGCGGCACTCATCCGGTGCTGAAGGAAGACCCGGACGCGGAAACGATTCCCACCGTCGCGGTCGCCAAGCCGGTCGGCTGGGCGGAAAACGAAGCGCCGCAACCGGCGGAAGGGCTGCAGGTCGCGCGCTTCGCCGAAGGGCTCGACCATCCGCGCACCATGTTGGCGCTGCCCAATGGCGACGTGCTGGTGGCGGAAACCGCCGCCCCGCCGCACGACGGGCCGGGCGGGATTACCGGCTGGGTGGCGGGCATCCTGATGAAACGCGCCGGGGCGAAAGTCGCATCGCCCGACAAGATCGTGCTGCTGCGCGACGAAAACGGCGACGGCAAGGCGGACGCGCGCTTCGACTTGCGCACCGGCCTGTCCTCTCCCTCGGGCATGGCCTGGCGCGACGGTCGCCTTTACGTCGCCGACCACGACGCTTTGCTCGCCTTCGAGTACAAGCTGGGCGATACCGCGCTGACCGGGGAACCGGAAAAGCTGATGGATCTCGCGCCCGGCGGCAACCACTGGATGCGCAACATCGTGCTCAGCCCCGACGGCAAGAAGCTCTACATCGCGGTCGGTTCGTCCTCCAACGTCGGCGAAAACGGGATGGACGCGGAAAAAGGCCGCGCGCTGATCTGGGAATACGACGTGGCGACGCATTATTCGCGCGCCTTTGCCAATGGCCTGCGCAATCCCAACGGCCTGGCGTGGAGCCCGTGGACCGGCGAGCTGTGGACCACCGTCAACGAGCGCGACATGCTCGGTTCGGATCTCGTGCCCGACTATCTCACCAATGTCCCGATCGGCGCGCAATACGGCTGGCCGTGGGTCTATTGGCGCAACAAGTTCGATCCGCGGGTCGACGCGCCCGCGCCGCAGTTCCTGACCGAATATACCCGCAAGCCGGAATATGCGCTGGGGCCGCACGTCGCGGAGCTCGGGCTGGTCTTTTCGGCCGAAGGCAACCGCATGGGCGGGGCGTTCGCCAATGGCGCGTTCATCGCCCGCCACGGCTCGTGGAATCGCAACCC
>JAQVEQ010000171.1 GCA_028697875.1 Novosphingobium sp.
CATCCTCCGCCCCGGCGGTGCGCAGCCGTTCCAGCACGAGCCGTTCGTGGGCGGCATGCTGGTCGACGATCACCAGTCCGTCCGCCGCCTCGGCCACGATATAGGTATTGGCGACTTGCCCGCGCGCAATGCCCAGCGGGTATTCGGCGGCGTCTTCCGGCAATTCCCCGGCCTGCTCGGCCCGCCCCGCCGGAGCAGCCGCCTCGGGCGGGGCCATGACGTCCGCTTCGTAGGAACGCCAGGCCTGCCCGGCTTCGCGTACGGCGGAGAAAGGGCGCGACCAGTCGCGTCCGGTGAAGATCGAGCGCAAGGCGGGGGACGGTTCGTCCCGGCGGATCTCCCCGCTTGCCGGTTCGACCTGCCAGCGGGCCATGGCGTCTTCAGCCGGGGCCTGGGCGCTGCGGCGGTCGCCGGTGGACAGGGCCTGGCGCAGGCCCGAGACGATGAAGCCGCGCACGGCCGCCGCGTCGCGGAAGCGGACTTCGGTCTTGGCCGGATGGACGTTCACGTCGACCTCTTCCGGCGGCAGGTCGAGGAACAGTGCCAGGACCGCGTGCCGGTCGCGCGCGAGCATGTCGGCATAGGCGCCGCGCACTGCGCCGGTCAGCAGGCGGTCCTTCACCGGGCGGCCGTTGACGAACAGGTACTGGTGATCGGCCACGCCGCGATTGTAGGTCGGCAGGCCAGCCACCCCGGTCAGCCGCATGGGCCCGCGCTCCAGTTCGATGGTGACGCCGTTTTCGCCCAGTTCGCGCGCGACGATCTGGGCGACCCTCGTGGCCAGCCCTTCCCCGCCCTGCACGGCGAAGACGCGCCGTCCGTCATGCTCCAGCGTAAAGCCGATGTCGGGCCGGGCCAGCGCCAGGCGGCGGACGACGTCGAGGCAGGCGGCATATTCGCTGCGCGGCGTGCGCAGGAACTTGCGCCGGGCGGGCACCTTGCCGAACAGGTGTTCCACCCGCACCCGGGTGCCGGGCGGCAGGGCGGCAGGACCTTCCTCGGTCACCGCGCCGTGGTCGACCACCCGCTTCCAGCCCTGCTCCGCGCCGCGCACGCGGCTTTCCAGCGTCAGGCGGGCGACGCTGGCGATGGACGGCAGCGCTTCGCCCCGGAAGCCGAGAGTGGCAACCTGTTCGATCGCTTCGTCGGGCAGTTTCGAAGTCGCGTGGCGTTCCAGCGCCAGCGCCATGTCGTCCGCCGACATGCCGCAGCCGTCGTCGGTCACTTCGATTTTCGACAGTCCGCCCTCGCCCAGCGAAACGGCAATCCGCGTGGCCCCGGCATCGATCGCGTTTTCGACCAGTTCCTTGAGTGCGGAGGATGGCCGCTCGACCACTTCGCCCGCGGCAATGCGGTTGACCAGCGTTTCGGGGAGGCGGCGAATAACGGGCATCGCGCCATCCTAGCCGCGTAACGCGCCAAATTCGAGACGAGCGGTGCAAAACTGCGGCATCTTTCGACACAATTTTTTGGCCTATCCCGGCGCTTTGGGCTAAGGACCCGGCACACTTGCCTTTGCCGGGCCGCAATTTGCGATTCCCGCCCGGAAATCATACGGATTCGTCGATGAGTTCTTTTCTTTCGCAGTTTTTCAAGTTCGGCTCGCAGAACATGGCAATCGACCTGGGGACGGCCAACACGCTGGTCTACGTCCAGGATCGCGGCATCGTTCTGAACGAGCCTTCCGTGGTCGCCATCGAGACGATCAACGGGATCAAGAAGGTCAAGGCCGTCGGCGACGATGCGAAGATGATGATGGGCAAGACGCCCGACAATATCGAAGCGATCCGTCCGCTGCGCGACGGCGTCATTGCCGACATCGAAATCGCGGAAGAAATGATCAAGCACTTCATCCGCAAGGTCCACGGCAAGAAGAGCATGTTCCGTTATCCGGAAATCGTGATCTGCGTGCCTTCGGGCTCGACTTCGGTCGAACGCCGCGCGATCCGCGATGCGGCGTCCAATGCGGGCGCCAGCCAGGTCTATCTCATTCTCGAACCCATGGCGGCCGCGATCGGCGCCGACATGCCGGTGACGGAGCCGGTGGGGTCGATGGTCGTCGATATCGGCGGCGGCACCACTGAAGTCGCCGTCCTGTCGCTGCGCGGCCTTGCCTACACCACCAGCGTGCGCACCGGCGGCGACAAGATGGACGAAGCGATCGTCTCCTACGTCCGCCGCCATCACAACCTCCTGATCGGCGACGCCACGGCGGAACGGATCAAGAAGGATTACGGTTGCGCCACCGTGCCGGAAGACGGCGTGGGCGAAGCGATCACGCTCAAGGGACGCGACCTCGTCAACGGCGTGCCCAAGGAAATCACGATCAACCAGGCGAATATCGCCGAAGCCCTGTCGGAACCGATCAGTGCGATTGTCGAAGGCGTGCGGATCGCGCTGGAAAACACCGCGCCCGAACTGGCGGCCGACATCGTCGATCAGGGTATTGTGCTGACTGGCGGCGGTGCGTTGATCATCGGACTGGACGAACATTTGCGGGAGGAAACGGGCCTGCCCGTGAGCGTGGCGGAGGACCCGCTGTCCTGCGTGGCGCTCGGCACGGGTCGGGCGATGGAAGACCCGATCTTTCGCGGCGTGTTGATGACCGCCTGATGGACGTATTCCGGCGACCCGATAACGGCGCCGGCCAGGAATGGGCAGGGCTTTCGGGCCCTCCCCCCAAGGGGAGAAGGCGCTGATGGCGCCGCCGTCATCTCGACACTCGGGCTTTTCGCGCAAGGCGCAGTTCAGCCTGTTCACCGGCTATGTTCTGGCGGGCGCTGGCGCCCTCGCCGGTGCCGTCCTGCTGGCCGTTTCGCTGTTCAATCCCGGTGCCTTTTCCGGCCTGCGCGCCGTGGCGAGCGATCTCGCGGCCCCGGCAGGCGAACTGGGCGCTGAGGCGCGTACCGACACGCAGGGGCTGTTCGGCACTCTCGCCGGATTTTTCCTCTCGGGCAGCAAGAACGCCGCATTGAAGGAAGAGAACGAGATTGCCCGTATCCGCCTGGCGGAAGCCGACGCCGTGCGGGAGGAAAACAAACGGCTCAAGGCCCTGCTGGGCTTGCGCGAAGAGGATGTGAAGCCGGTGGCGATGGCCCGCCTGATCGGCTCCACGTCTTCCAGTACGCGCCGCTTCGCCTATCTTTCCGCCGGCACGAAGGACGGAGTCGAACCGGGCATGCCAGTGCGCAGCCCGCGCGGTCTTGTCGGGCGCGTGCTCGAAGCCGGATCGCACAGTTCGCGCGTCCTGTTGCTGACCGACAGCGAAAGCCTGGTCCCGGTGCGCCGGACGAAAGGCGATGTCGTCGCCTTTGCCGAAGGGCGTGCGGACGGCACCTTGCGCTTGAGGCTGGTCAATCTCGGCATCAACCCGATCCGGGTGGGCGATGTGTTCGTGACCTCCGGTGCGGGCGGGCTCTACCGGCCCGGCATCGCCGTGGCAG
This sequence comes from Novosphingobium sp., assembly GCA_028697875.1. Lineage (GTDB taxonomy): Bacteria > Pseudomonadota > Alphaproteobacteria > Sphingomonadales > Sphingomonadaceae > Caenibius. The sequence continues at coordinate 3,444 of JAQVEQ010000171.1, forward strand.
TCGCCACGAAGCTCAACCGCGACGGGGCGATCGCCCGGGTGCTGAGCGATCCGGCGGCGACCGATTTCGTGGCGGTCGATCCGATCTGGCAACCCGAAGCGCAAGCGGTTGCCAGTGCGCAACAGCGCCGGGCCCTGCGGTAATGGTCGAATATCGTTCGACCGCGCGCCGCGACCGTTACGGGTCGCAGATCAACCGGGCCCACTCGCCGCTGATTGCCCTCGTGGTGCCCTGGGCCTCGATCGTGCTGGGATCGCTGATGCCGCTTTTCCCGCTGATCTCATCCATGCCGCTCTTGCCGCCGATGGGCTTCATGCTGTTCATCGCGTGGCGGCTCGTCCGGCCGGGGCTCCTGCCGGTATGGGCCGGTCTTCCGCTCGGCTTGGTCGACGACCTGTTCAGCGGGCAGCCGCTGGGCAGCGCGATTCTGCTGTGGTCGCTGATCCTTCTCGCGCTCGACCAGTTCGAGGCGCGGTTCCCGTGGGGCGGCTTCGCTCAGGAATGGCTTCTCGCAACGGTGGTGACAGTGGCCTACATCCTCGCCAGCGCGTTCATCGCCGGTACGGGGGTACGGGACATGCTCTCCCTCCTCGCGCCGCAACTCTTGCTGTCGGTGCTCCTGTTTCCCATCTTCGGGCGTATGGTTGCGTTCCTCGACCGTTTCCGCCTCAGGCGTTTCCGGACGGTCGGGTAATGCCGCGCAACAGGTTCACGCAACACGTCACCCAGGCGACGCTGCAGCACAGGTTCGACCGCCGCAGCATGGTGGTCGGCGCCATGCAAGGCGGCGTCGGGCTCCTGCTCGCCGCGCGTATGGCCTATATCTCCGTGGCCGAGAACGAGAAATACCAGATGGAGGCGGAGAGCAACCGGGTGAACCTGGCGCTTATCCCGCCGCGCCGGGGCTGGATTCTCGACCGCAACGGCGCGCCGCTGGCATCCAACAAGGCGGATTTCCGCGTCGATATCATCCCCGACCGGATGCAGGATCCTGCGAGTGAGACCGATACCCTGGGTAAGCTGCTACAACTGAGCGCTGTCCAGGTGCAGGACCTCAAGGACAAGATCGAGGATTCCAGCGGATGGCAGCCGATCGAAGTCGCCAGCGGGCTCGACTGGGACCGGTTCGCGGCGGTCAGCGTCCGCTTGCCCGACCTGCCCGGGGTCGTCCCGCAGCGCGGTTACAGCCGCTATTACCCCACCGGCCCTTCGGTCGGGCATCTGGTCGGCTATGTCGGAACCGCATCGGCTGCGGAATACGAAAAGGAAAAGATCCCGCTGCTGGTGACGCCCGGCTTCAAGCTGGGCAAGGACGGGATCGAGAAGCAGTTCGAGCAGATCCTGCGCGGGCAGCCGGGCGCGCGCAGGATGGAAGTAACGGCCAGCGGCCGCATCGTGCGCGATCTCGACACGCGCGAGGACATACAGGGCAAGCCGGTCCAGCTGACGATCGACGGCCCCTTGCAGGACTATGCCGCGCGCCGGATCGGCCTTGAATCCGGCTCGGTCGTGGTGGTCGACTGCCATACCGGCGATCTGTTGTGCATGGCGTCCATGCCCAGTTTCGACCCCAACAGCTTTTCCGACGGCATTGGCCGGATCGAATGGAAGATGCTGTCGCAGGACGACCATGTTCCCTTGCGCAACAAGGTGCTGAAGGGCCTCTATCCGCCGGGGTCGACGGTCAAGCCGATGGTGGCGATGTCCTTCCTCGAGGCCGGGCTCGATCCGTCCGCTACCACCTATTGCGGCGGCGGCCTGCGGGTCGGCAACCGCGTGTTCCACTGCTGGGATCGCCGCGGTCACGGCCAGGTCGACATGGCCAAAGGCATCTACAAGAGCTGCGACGTCTATTTCTATCATTTCGCCCAGCAGCTCGGGATGGATGTCATCGCCCCGATGGCCCGTCGCCTGGGCCTGGGGCAGGAGTTCCCCCTTCCCGTCCTCAGCCAGTTCTATGGCACGGTGCCCGATCCGGCCTGGAAGCTGAAGAAATACGGGCGCGAATGGCAGCCTTACGACACGGTGAACGCCACGATCGGGCAAGGTTACATGCTGGCCAATCCGTTGCAGCTGGCGGTGATGGCCTCGCGCCTGGCGACCGGACGCAAGCTTATGCCGCGCCTGATCCTGGGCGACGACAAGCCGCACATCGAATCCATGGGGTTCCATGGCGATCACGTGCAGGTCATCCAGAATGCGATGAACGAAGTGGTCAATGGGCGTGGTACCGCGGGCCGCGCCCGCCTGCCGCTTCAGGACATCCAGATGGCGGGCAAGACCGGAACGGCGCAGGTCGTCTCGCTCAACGTGTCGAGCGGCAAGGGCGGACCGTGGAAATATCGCGACCACGGCCTGTTCATCTTCTTCGCGCCCTTCGACAATCCGCGTTATGCCGGGGCCGTGGTGATCGAGCATGGCGGCGGGTCGAGTGCGGCCTACCCGATCGCGCGCGATGTCTGCACCTACCTGTTCGACCGCCAGCTCGGCCTGGAAAAGCTGCACGAGCTGGAAAAGCAATGGGGCGGG
>JAQVEQ010000007.1 GCA_028697875.1 Novosphingobium sp.
GTGGCCGAAGAATGGGTTCATGGGCGTCGAAGTGACCGGCAAGACGCTGGGGCTGATCGGCGCGGGCAATATCGGCTCGATCGTGGCCAGCCGCGCGCTGGGCCTGAAGATGAAGGTCCTGGCATTCGACCCGTTCCTGACCCCGGAACGCGCGGTCGAAATGGGCGTTGAAAACGTGGACCTCGACACGCTGCTGGCGCGGGCGGACTTCATCACGCTGCACACCCCGCTGACCGACCAGACCCGCAACATCCTGTCGCAGGAAAATCTCGCCAAGACCAAGAAGGGCGTGCGGATCGTCAACTGTGCGCGCGGCGGGCTGATCGACGAAGCGGCGCTGAAGGAAGCGCTGGACAGCGGCCATGTCGCCGGTGCCGCGCTGGACGTGTTCGAAACCGAACCGGCCAAGGACAGCCCGCTGTTCGGCACGCCGAACTTCATCTGCACCCCGCACCTCGGCGCTTCGACCACCGAAGCCCAGGTCAATGTGGCGTTGCAGGTGGCGGAACAGCTTGCCGACTATCTCGTCAACGGCGGCGTCACCAACGCGCTCAACATGCCTTCGCTGTCGGCCGAGGAAGCGCCGAAGATCAAGCCCTACATGGGGTTGGCGGAAAAGCTGGGCTCGCTCGTCGGCCAGCTGGCCCATGGCGAACTGACCGAAATCAGCATCGAACGTTCCGGTGCGGCGGCCGAGCTGAACGGCAAGCCGATCGAAGCGGCCGTGCTGGCCGGGTTCATGAGCCAGTTTTCGGATTCGGTGAACATGGTCAACGCGCCGTACCTGGCGAAGGAACGCGGGCTGGACGTGCGTTCCATCCGGCATGACCGCGAAGGCGTCTATCACACGCTGCTGCGCGTGACCGTGGCGACCAGCCAGGGGCCGCGCTCGGTCGCGGGCACGCTGTTCGGCAAGGACCAGCCGCGTCTGGTCGAAATCTTCGGCATCGGCATCGAAGCCGATCTCGAAGGCAACATGCTCTACATCGTCAATCAGGACGCGCCGGGTTTCATCGGTTCGGTTGGCACGCTGCTGGGCGAAAACGGGATCAACATCGGCACGTTCCACCTCGGCCGCCGCGAAACGGGCGGGGAAGCGGTGCTGCTGCTTTCCGTCGACCAGGCGATCCCCGAGGCGGTGCTCAAGGCCGCTTGCGAGCTGCCGGGCGTCAAGATGGTGAAGGCTCTGCGCTTCAAGTAATTTCCCGGCTTCGGGACAAGGCGTTCCCCGGTTGCAGGGCCCTGCAGCCGGGGAACGTGCGTTTCGGGGTTCGACAGGCCCCCTTCAATTGGCTAGTGGGCACCGCACTATGACCGACCCGACCCGCGATCTGCTGCCCGAAGGGCTGGAAGACCGGCTGCCGTGCGAAGCAGCCGCCGTCACCCGTATCAGCCGTGCCGTCACCGACGTGATGGACAGCCACGGTTACGATCGCGTGCGCCCGCCGCTGATCGAATTCGAAAAGTCGATGGCCGGGCGGATGGACGGGGTGCAGCCGCGCCGCATGTTCCGCTTCGTCGATCCTTCGTCCTTGCGCACGCTGGCGCTGCGCAGCGACATCACGGTGCAGGTCGGCCGGATCGCGGCGACCAGCCTTGGCGGCGCGCCGCGCCCGCTGCGCCTCAGCTATGGCGGGCAGGTCGTGACCATCAAGGGCGACGGACTCGACCCGACGCGCGAACGCCTGCAACTCGGCGCCGAACTGATCGGCAGCGATTCGGTCGCCGCGGCGAGCGAGATCGTCTCCGTCGCGATCGAGGCACTGGCCGCCGCCGGTGCGCGCAACATCTCGGTCGACTTTACTCTGCCGGACCTGGTCGACACGCTGGCCGCGGGCCCGTTCCCGCTCGCCGCCAACGCGATCGAGGCGGTCCGGCGCGAACTGGACGCCAAGGACGCCGGGGCGCTGAAGGATGCGGGCGGGGAAGCCTACCTGCCGCTGCTCTATGCGATGGGGCCGCTTGCCAGCGCGATCGAACAGCTCGAGGCAATCGATGCGGGCGGGGCGCTGGCCAGCCGGATCGACGGGTTGCGTCAGATCGCCGCCCGGATCGGCGGCAAGGCGCGCATCACGCTCGACCCCACCGAACGCCACGGCTTCGAATACCAGAGCTGGTTCGGCTTCACGCTCTACGCCGAAGGCGTGCGCGGGGCGGTGGGCCGGGGCGGGACATACCGCATCCTCGGTCAGAAGGATGGGGCGGAAGAACCGGCGACCGGTTTCTCGCTCTACACCGACGCGCTGGTCGATGCCGGGCTGGGGCAGGGCGCCGCGCGCGACGTGCTGTTCCTGCCGCTGGGCCACGACACCGACGTCGCCGCCCGCCTGCGCACGATCGGCTGGCGCACCGTGGCGGCCCTGTCCGGCGCGGACGATGCCGCGACGCTCGGCTGCACCCACGTGCTCGAGGGCAAGGAACCGAAGGCGCTCGGCTGATCCGTTGGATGAGAGCGGATGTCGGGGCAATTGCCCACCCCGTTGCGACTAGCCACACCTGCGGTGCGGCAAGTCTCGCTCCCCTCCCGCTTGCGGGAGGGGCTGGGGGTGGGCCTGCATGACGGACAACGCCATCCTCCGCTCAGCCTGAGCTTGTCGAAGCGCGGCGGCGCCGGACAATTTCCTTTCCTACACGGCGCGCGCTTGCCATGATCGGCCCGTGTTCTGCCAAGGGCGGGGCTCGGCAAGGTTTTGGCTGGAAAAGTGTCAACTGTTCGGAACTGTCCTATTGAATTGATTCTAATGGGAAAAGGATGAGAAGGTCAGCTTGACAGGGTGTCAATTGTGTCAAGCAGCGTCAGTGGCGGATGGTTCCGGGGCGCGGTGTTCGCGATGGAACGGCAGGGTTGCGGCGGCTTGACCCGTTCCGTCACTGCCGGTAGGGCGCGCCGCGAAATCACGGGCCTTTTGCGCCCCGTCCCGACCCATCCGTTTCGCCGAGTCCTGTCGAAGGGCGTTTCCGGATCCACCCTGGCAGGTGGAGGAGCATATCTATGGCCAACGTTACCGTAATCGGCGCCCAGTGGGGCGATGAAGGCAAGGGCAAGATCGTCGACTGGCTGGCAAGCCGCGCCGACGCCGTGGTCCGCTTCCAGGGCGGGCACAATGCCGGCCACACGCTGGTGATCGACGGCACGACCTACAAGCTTAGCCTGCTGCCTTCGGGCATTGTCACGGGCACGCTTTCGATTGTCGGCAATGGCGTGGTGCTCGATCCGTGGGCGCTCAAGGCCGAAGTGGAAAAGCTGATCGGGCAGGGCGTGACTATCTCGCCCGAAAACTTCGCCATTGCCGACAATTGCCCGCTGATCCTGCCGATCCACCGCGATCTGGACCAGCTGCGCGAAACCGCCGCCGGCAAGGGCAAGATCGGCACCACCGGGCGCGGCATCGGCCCGGCTTACGAAGACAAGGTCGGCCGCCGCGCGATCCGCGTGTGCGATCTGGCGCACCTCGATTCGCTCGACCCGCAACTCGACCGCCTGTGCGCCCACCACGACGCGTTGCGCGCGGGCTTCAACGAACCGCCGGTTGACCGGGCGCGCCTGATCGCCGACCTCAAGGAAATCGCCCCGTTCGTGCTCCAGTTCGCCCAGCCGGTGTGGAAACGGCTGCGCGACGTGAAGAAAGAGGGCGCCCGCATCCTGTTCGAAGGCGCGCAGGGCGTGCTGCTCGACGTCGATCACGGGACCTATCCCTTCGTCACCAGCTCCAACACTGTCAGTGGCACGGTCGCTTCCGGTTCGGGCGTGGGGCCGGGCAGCGCGGGCTTCGTGCTCGGCATCGTCAAGGCCTACACCACTCGCGTCGGGTCCGGCCCGTTCCCGACCGAATTGCAGGACGAGGTCGGCCAGCGCCTGGGCGAGCGCGGCCATGAATTCGGCACCGTCACCGGCCGCCAGCGCCGTTGCGGCTGGTTCGACGCCGTGCTGGTGCGGCAGAGCTGCGCCATTTCCGGCGTCACCGGCATCGCGCTGACCAAGCTCGACGTGCTCGACGGGTTCGACACGCTCAGGATCTGCACCGGCTACAAGCTGCGTGGCGAAGTGATCGATTACCTTCCGGCCCATGCCGCCGACCAGGCCGAGGTCGAGCCGGTCTACGAGGAAATGGAAGGCTGGCAGGGCACCACGGCCGGGGCCCGCAGCTGGGCCGACCTGCCGGCGCAGGCGGTCAAGTACATCCGCCGGATCGAGGAACTGATCGATTGCCCGGTGGCCTCCGTTTCGACCAGCCCGGAACGCGACGACACGATCCTGGTCCGCGACCCGTTCGAGGATTGATGGGGGCGGGGCGGTCATCGCCCACCCCCGGCCCCTCCCGCAAGCGGAAGGGGAGCGGGACTTGCCGCAAGGCTAGTCGCAGCGGGGTGGGCTTCGGCCTTGCCCTGCTTGCGGCCTCGTGTGCCCCGGTGGAACACGAGGCCAAGGTACAGCGCCCCGTCCCGGTCGATTTCGTGCTGGTCGACAAGTCCGACCGGACACTGACGCTCTATGGCCGGGGGCAGCCGCTGCGGACATATTCTGGCCTGCAGTTCGGGGATGCGCCGCAAGGCCGCAAGCGCTTCGAAGGGGACGAACGGACGCCCGAAGGACGCTACTGGATCGATTACCGCAACCCGGCCAGCCGCTATCACCTCTCGCTCCACATCTCCTATCCCGACGCGCGCGACCGGGCCTTCGCCGAAGGGCAGAGACGCTCGCCCGGCGGGGACATCTTCATCCACGGCCAGCCCAATGGCCATGCGGGGCGCGTTCCGGGCGACTGGACCGACGGCTGCATCGCCTTGTCCGACGCCGAGATCGAGGAGATCTGGACGCTGGTGCGCGATGGGACGCCGATCGAGATCAGGCCTTAGCTGAAATACTTGACTTGATCCTGATTTGTTCTACTCATGTTCGCGATTCAGGGAGGCGAACATGGCGCAGGCGAATTTCCTTTACGAACCGGCCAACGACAGGGCGGGAATGCCGCTCACCGTCTCGATCTTTGCCGACCGCCCGCATGTCCGCGCGGAAATGCGCGACGATGCCGAAGCGGCGGGATTCCGCATTTCCGCCTGCGACGATGTGGCCGCGCTGCTGACCGGGGAAGACGTGCGGGTCCTGGGCGAGGTCGTGCTGCTCGATTGCCCGGCGCTCGATGGCGGGAGCATGGCGGCCCTGTGCCGGCTGGACATGCGGGTCGCGCATTGCGGGGCGCATCTGGTCGTGTCGACCAGCACCGATGCGCTGGACGATGTCTTCGCCTGTCTCGACCAGTCCAATCCGCAGATCCTCGTCGATCCCAGCCGGGCGGAACGGGTGATCGCCCTTGGCCGGGTGCTGGCGCAGATCCCGAATCTCCGGGTGCGCGAACTGGCGGAAGAAGACCGGCTGATGCTGCTGCGCCTGACGGAACAGGTCGGCCAGATCGCCGGAAGGCTGGAAGGACTCGACGCCGGGGGAAGGGAAACGGATGGCGGCTTCCGTCTCCGTTCGCCCGTGCGGCGTTTCCAGGGCAAGGAGGAGGAGGCGCCTGCCGGTGCCGTGCTGCTGCCCGATCCGCAACTGGTCCGCCAGGTCATCCGCCAGCGGCACTTGCGCGGCCGTTTTTTCGATGCGGGGCTGTTCGCCGATCCGGCGTGGGACATCCTGCTCGACCTCACGGCGGCGCAGGCGGAAGGCAAGCGGGTGTCCGTCACTTCGCTGTGCATCGCCTCGGGCGTTCCGCCGACCACGGCCTTGCGCTGGATCGCGCAAATGACGGAGGCCGGGCTGCTCGAACGGGTGGGGGACGAAACGGATCGCCGCCGCGCCTTCATCGTGCTGACCGGCAAGGCGGCCGATGCCATGGCCCGCTATTTCGCGGAACTGGGGGACGATGCGGCGCGGCTGGCCTGAAGGCCGCGCGGGGGATCAGGGCACCAGGACGGCGGCCCCTTCGATCTTCCCTTCGCGCAGCCGGGCGAGCGCTTCGTTGGCTTGGGCAAGGGGGAAGGGGACTACGTGGCTGGTGACCTTGCCTGCGATGTCGGGCCGCAGGAAGCTCGTCCCGTCCTCCCGCGTCAGGTTGGCGACGGACACGATCTCCCGTTCGCCCCACAGGTCGGCATAGGGAAATTGCGGGATGTCGCTCATATGGATGCCCGCGCAGACCACGCGCCCGCCCTTGCGCACGGCCTTGAGCGCTGCGGGGACGAGCGAGCCGACCGGCGCGAAGAGGATCGCCGCGTCGAGCAGTTGGGGCGGTTGTCCGGTCGATTCTCCGGCCCATGTGCAGCCCAGCCTGCGGGCGAATTCCTGCGCCGCGGTGTCGCCAGGGCTGGTGAAGGCATAGACTTCGCGTCCTTGCGCGACGGCCAGCTGGGCCAGGATATGGGCTGCGGCGCCGAAACCGTAGAGGCCGATCCGCTTGCCCGGTCCCGCCATGCGGTAGGCGCGCCAGCCGATCAGCCCGGCGCACAACAGGGGCGCGGCTTCGAGATCGCCCAGTCCTTCGGGAATCGGGAAGCAGAAATGGGCGTCGGCCACGGCATGGGTGGCATAGCCGCCGTCGCGGGTCGCCCCGGTGAATTCGGGATGATCGCACAGGTTTTCCCGGCCCGAGCGGCAATAGTCGCAAGTCCCGCAGGCATGGCCCAGCCACGGGATGCCGACCCGCATGCCGGGAACGAAATCGGTGACGCCTTCGCCCAGCGCGATCACCCGGCCGACGATCTCGTGGCCCGGCACGATCGGGTAGAGGGCGGGGATTTCCCCGTCGACGACATGCAGATCGGTGCGGCAAACCCCGCAGGCCAGCACTTCGACCAGCACTTCGCCGGGCCCCGGTTCCGGGACGGGGCGCGTTTCGCAATGCAGCGGTTCGCCGGGCGCGGCGCAGACCATGGCGGTCATGTGGGGCGAGTCATGGGCCATGCCCGGACTATCCCACGCCCGCCCGCCCGATCCAAGCCGGATCGGCTAATGCCGGTTCCGGAAGCGTCCCGGAATGCCCCGGCAGATCATCCTTTCAGCCAGCGCCTGAGATCGTCTTCCTTGGGCAGCCCGCCAGCGTGGACGACCTTGCCGTCGATGACGATGCCGGGCGTGGAAGCAATGCCGTACCTGGCGATCTCGGCGTAGTCGGTGACCTTTTCGACCGAGGCGTCGAGGCCAAGCTCCTCGGCCGCGGCCTTCACCATCTCTTCGGTTGTCTGGCACCGTTTGCAGCCCGGCCCGAGAACCTTGATGTCCACCATGAGGCAAGTCCTTTCACGAGAAGAGGGCGTTGAACAGGAAGCCGACCGCGAGGATGCCGCTGCCGACCACGGCGATGAAGACCGCGATCAACCGCATGCTCAGCACCTTGCGCAGGATGATCATCTCGGGAAACGACAATGCGATCACCGACATCATGAAGGCGAGCACAGTGCCGATTGCCGCGCCCTTGCCTATCAGCGCCTCGATCACGGGGATGATCCCGGCGGCGTTGGAGTACATCGGGATTCCGAGCAGGACAGCGGCGGGAACGGACCACCAGGCGTCCGCGCCCATGATGCTGGAAAGGAGTTCGGCCGGCACATAGCCGTGGATCAGGGCCCCGGCGGCGATCCCGGCGATGATCCAGTACCAGACCTTGCCGACAATCTCCTTCACGGCCTCCCACCCCGCCTCGAAGCGGTCGATCCAGCTGAGATGGTCGCTTTCCAGATCGACTTCGCCCGCGCGCACTTCACGCACCCACGGCTCCAGCCAGTGTTCGAGATGCAGGCGGCCGATCACCCAGCCCGAGACGATTGCGACGGACAGGCCGAAGGCCAGATAGGTCAACGCCACTTTCCAGCCCACCAGCGCAAACAGCAGGCCGAGCGCAACCTCGTTGACCATCGGCGCGGCGATCAGGAACGAGAACGTGACGCCCAACGGCACGCCTGCCGAAACGAAGCCGACGAACAGCGGCACGGCGGAGCAGGAGCAGAACGGCGTCACGATGCCCAGATGCGCGGCCGCGATGTTGCCAAGCCCCTCGCGCTTGCCCGCCAGCAGCGCACGGGTACGCCCGGGCGAGAAGAAGCTGCGCACCACGCCCATGGCGAAGACCACCAGCGCCAGCAGCATCAGCACCTTGGGCGTATCGTAGAAGAAGAACTCGACGGACGCGGCCAGATGGCTACCCGGAGCGATCGGCAATTGCGCAACCAGCCACCGGGCGAAAGGCAGGAGCTGGCGATAGATTGCGAACCACAAGGCAATCGCGATCGCGAGACCGGCAAACCAGCTGCCTTGCGACTTGCGGAGCTGGCCGAACGATGTGGCGAGGGTGTTCATCTCAGGCAGCTTCCCTTTCGCATCGCACTTCGCGCGGGGCAGGGAGCGCCGCGAGGATCGGTTCGATGATCGCCGTCCAGACCGGCGGCAGATCGGGATTCTTTCGATAGCGCACCCATTGGGCGTCGCGCCGGTCGGTCAACAGGCCCACGTCCTTCAATCGCGACATGTGCCGCGACATCCGGGATTGGGTAACGCCCAGCCTTTCCATCAGTTCGCACACGCAATGCTCTTCGCCATCCCAGATCATTTGCAGCGCGCGCAGCCGCGTCGGTTCCGAAAGCGCGCTCAGCAGGTCATCGATTCGCGTATCCATGTACCACTGCATATGCGTATATCCGCATATGCACTTTGACGCGGGTCAAGCGAGAGGCAGCCATTGGTTCCTGTTTTCCGCTTGCCGTTCCGCGTCGGACAGAGGCTGGTTGACGCTGCCGCAAATGTGGCTAGAAGCCCGCAATTCCGCGCACGGGCGGTTAGCTCAGTTGGTAGAGCATCTCGTTTACACCGAGAGGGTCGGCGGTTCGAGCCCGTCACCGCCCACCAGATTTCGGCGACCGGGCAAATGGCCGGGCGTGGTGTGCGCGGAAATCTCCCAGACATAGCGAAGTGCGAATTCGATGCGGGTGACGGCTCCATCTGAATCATAGCCTGAAGGCGATGAAGTCGAGGATTTCCGCGGCGATGTTCATGTCGCAACAGGATTCGATCCCCTCGAAGCCGGGTGAGCTGTTGGCTTCGCAAATCTTGTAACCGTCCTGATCGAACAGGAGGTCGATGCCAGCGATGTCGAGGCCCAGCAAACGCGCGCTTTCCAGCGCCAGCCATTCCGCGCCGCGATCCGGCTTGAACGGAAGGACATCGCCCCCCATGCTGAAATTGGCCTTGAACCCGCCATCCTTCGCCCGCCGTTCCATTGCGGCGACCACGCGCCCCCCGATGACCAGCATGCGAATGTCGCGCCCGCGGCTAGGTTCGATGAATTCCTGGAAGATGAGGTTGGCGTTCGACTGGGTGGCGCGCAGAAGTTCCAGCAGGTCTTCGAAGCTCCGGCGGTTTTCGCAGAGGAAAACACCGCTTCCCTGACTGCCGCTGAGCGTCTTGACCACGACCGGGAAACCGAGTGCCTTCTCGACCAGTCCGTGATCGATCGGAAACTTCGCCAGCATGGTTTTCGGGATCGGCAGTTTTGCCCTGGAAAGGAGCTGGTGCGTGTAGAGCTTGTCGCGCACCGTTTCGACGGACACCGATGAATTGAAGGTCGGTACTTTCAACCGTTCCAGTTGCCGGATGATCGAGAGGGCGAAGTAGGTCGTGCCGGCTCCCATGCGTGGAAGAAGTACGTCGGGCAGGGGTTCGACACTGGCGTCGATCATCACGGAGCGGTCGTTGTCGGAACTTACCAGCAATTCGAACTGTTCGGGCTGGAAGACATGGACCGAGTGGCCCTTTTCCGCTCCGACATCGATAAAGCGTTGCACTTCATAAGCTTCGGGCTTCAGCCCGGTGGCCGAGTCCTTGTACAGGAGCCAAACGTTCATCGCCGCGCCCTTGCCTTACGCGCGGGCGGACTGCGCCGGCGCTTCTGTTAGCCATGTGAAATCCGGGGCGATGGCAAGCCTATGCCATGGCCGCGATTCGCCCCGGGGACGGCGATCCGTGGCGGTTGGCGATTACACCAATGTGACTGTCTCGAGCGGCGGGCCGAATGCATCGTTGGCAGAATGCCGAGTGCGGCGGTGTCCGGCAATCGGCCCAGGCCTCTTCAGGCGCCGCCTCCCTGCGCTTCGGCCACCAGCGCCCGCGCTTTCTCGCCCGACCAATCCAGATCGCCCGCGATGCGCCATACTTCGCGGCCCTTGGCGTCGTACAGCACCGACAGGGGCAGGTTTGCGCCGCCATAGTGGAAGGCAAGGTCGTTTTCCGGGTCCAGCCACGGTTCGAGATGGGCAAACTTCTTTTCCGCGAAGAAGGGGGCTACCCTTTCCGCGCCCTGCATGTCCTGGCTCACCGTGACGACGCGCAGCTTGCCCGCCATGTCGCCCGCCAGCCCGTCGAGCAGGGGCATTTCGGTGACGCAGGGCGCGCACCAAGTGGCCCACAGGTTCACCAGCACCGGCGTGCCTTTCAGGTCGGGCAGGCGCAGTTTGCCGCCTGCCGGGTCGCCGACCGTGAAATCGGGCATTTCGCTGCCCGCATGGCTGCGGTCGGGCATGCCGCTTGGCACTTGTTTGCCTGCCGCATCAGCCGCCGGTTGCGCAGGCGGCTCGCTTTGCCTATCGCAGCCGCCGATTGATAGGGCGAGGCCCGGGACGGCAAGTGTGAGCGACAGCGAGATTAATCGGGACGGCAATCGGGCCACGGCGGCAGGCTCCAACCAGATGTGGGGTGGCAGGTTCGCCGAAGGGCCTAGCGCGATCATGCGCGAAATCAATGCCTCGATCCCCTTCGACAAGGCGCTTTGGCGGCAGGACATCGCCGCGTCCAAGGCCCACGTCGCCATGCTGGGCGCGCAAGGGATCGTTTCGTCCCAGGACATGGCCGCGATCACCGAAGGGCTGAACAAGGTCGCCGGCGAGTACGAAGCCAACGGCGTGCCCGAGGACTGGGACCTCGAAGACATCCACATGACCACCGAAAGCCGCCTTGCCGAACTGATCGGCGCGGCGGCGGGGCGGCTGCACACCGCGCGCAGCCGCAACGACCAGGTGGCGACCGATTTCCGGCTGTGGGTGCGCGATGCCATGGATCAGGCCGACGCCGGACTGGAAGCGCTCCAGCGCGCGCTGGTCGTGCGCGCCGGGGAACACGCCGATTCCATCATGCCCGGCTTCACGCACTTGCAGACCGCGCAGCCGGTGACGCTGGGCCATCACCTGATGGCCTATTACGAGATGATCCGGCGCGACCGTTCGCGCTTTGCCGATGCGCGGGTGCGGATGAACGAATGCCCGCTGGGCTCGGCGGCGCTGGCGGGGACGGGCTTTCCCATCGACCGCGCGGCGACGGCCGGCGCGCTCGGTTTCGACAAGCCGACCGACAACAGCCTCGATTCCGTGTCCGACCGCGATTTCGCGCTCGATTACCTGCAGGCCGCCGCGCAATGCTCGCTCCACCTGTCGCGACTGGCGGAAGAGTTCATCATCTGGGCCAGCCAGCCGTTCGGATTCGTTGCATTGCCCGATGCGCTGAGCACCGGCAGCTCGATCATGCCGCAGAAGAAGAACCCCGACGCGGCGGAGCTGGTGCGTGGCCATGCCGGACGGATCGTTGGCTGCCTGACCAGCCTGACCATCACGATGAAGGGCCTGCCGCTCGCCTATTCGAAGGACATGCAGGACGACAAGCCGCCGGTGTTCGAGGCGGCGGGGCTGCTCGGCCTGTCGATCGCGGCGATGACCGGGATGGTGGCGGACAGCACGTTCCGCACCGGACGGATGCGGCAGGCGGCGGAGCTGGGCTATGCCACGGCGACCGACCTTGCCGACTGGCTGGTGCGGCAGGCGGACATTCCCTTTCGCGAGGCGCACCATATCACCGGCGCTGCCGTGAAGCTGGCTGAAAGCCAGGGCAAGGCGCTGGACGAACTGACGCTGGACGAGCTCAAGGCCATCGACGCGCGGATCGACGAACGGGTCTATGCCGCGCTGTCGGTCGAAGCGTCGGTTGCCGCGCGCTGCAGTCATGGCGGAACCGCGCCGGAACAGGTAAGGTTGCGCGTGGCCGATGCGCGCCGTGCGCTCGGTATGGAGGGCTGACGATGCGCCGCCTGATCGCCGCGATGCTGCTGACCGCGCTGGCCGCTTGCGGAACGCAAGGGCCGCTCAAGCCCGCCAAGGGCCATGACCTGCCGCCTGCCCCCTATGGCGCCGACCAGCCCAAGGATTCCGAGGAATTGCTGGAACCGAGAGTGCAGGCCGACCCTGGCCGCAGTGTCGAACTGCGCAAGCGTTCCGAAGAGCGCGAGGAGGATCCCTTCGACCTCCCGCCCGAAGGTTAAGACTGTCCGATGGATCATTTTCAGTTGAAGAATGGCGTCCTCCATGCCGAGGACGTGCCGCTCGACCGCATCGCCGCCGAAGTCGGCACGCCGGTCTACGTCTATTCGCGCGCCACGCTGACGCGCCATGCCCGCGTCTTCCGCGAGGCGCTGTCGGTGCTGCCGCGCATTCACCTGGCCTTCGCGGTCAAGTCCAACCCCAATATCGCCGTGCTCAGCGTGCTGAAGGGCGAAGGCTATGGCGCGGATGTGGTGTCCGAAGGCGAAATGAACCGCGCCCTGGCGGCGGGCATGCCGGCGGCTGACATCGTCTTTTCGGGCGTGGGCAAGAGCCGGCGCGAGCTGACCGCCGCGGTGCAGGCGGGAATCGGGCAGTTCAATCTCGAAAGCGAGGAAGAAGGCGTCGAACTGGCGCAGATCGCCGCGTCGCTGGGCAAGGTGGCGACCTGCGCGTTGCGCGTGAACCCCAATGTCGATGCCAGGACCCACGCCAAGATCTCGACCGGCAAGGCGGAAAACAAGTTCGGCGTCGCCTATGACCGGGCGGCGGGGATCTATGCCCGGCTTTCCGCGCTGGAGGGGCTGAACATGCGCGGGCTGGCCGTGCATATCGGCAGCCAGATCAGCGATCTCGAACCTTCGCGCCAGGCCTTCGCCAAGATGGGCGAGCTGATGCGCGAGATACGCACACAGGGGTTCCCTGTCAGTCATATGGACCTCGGCGGGGGGCTCGGCGTGCCGTACAAGGGGGGTGAACAGCTTCCCACGCCGGAAGACTATGCGGCGGTGGTGGCCGGCGTGACGAAGGACTGGGACGCGACGATCATGTTCGAACCCGGCCGCGTCATCACCGGCAACGCGGGCGTGCTCGTCACCGAAGTGATCCGGGTGAAGCAGGGCGTGAACGTACCGTTCGTAGTGGTCGATGCCGCCATGAACGACCTTGCGCGGCCCGCGATGTACGATGCGTGGCACGATTTCGCGGCGGTCCGCCCGACCGGCGAGACCATGGTCGCCAATATCGTCGGCCCGATCTGCGAAAGCTCCGACACCTTTGCCATGGGCCGCACGATCGATGCGGTGAAGGCGGGCGATCTCGGCGTGTTCCGCACGGCCGGGGCCTATGGCGCGACCATGGCCAACACTTACAACAGCCGCCCGCTGGTGCCCGAAGTGATGGTCGACGGCGACCGCTGGGCGATCGTGGCCGAACGGATCGAACCGGCCGCCGTGCTTGCGGCCGAACGCATACCGGACTGGCTGACCGCGTGAGGAGCTTGCCGCTCTTCCATCGCGTGGCGGGACAGCGCGTGGTTGTCCTGGGCGATGGCGTGGCGGCGGAAGCGAAGCGGCGGCTGGTCGAACGGGCGGGGGGCATCCCCGTCGCCGAGACCGAGGCGCATGGCGCGCGGCTGGCGTTCGTGGCGCTGGAGGACGAGCGCGAGGCGAAGCAGGCGGTCATGCGGCTGAAGCACCTCGGCCTGCTGGTGAACGTCACCGACCGGCCCGACTTGTGCGATTTTACCGTGCCGAGCATTCTCGACCGCGATCCCGTGCTGCTGGCGATCGGGACCGATGGCGCATCGGCGGGGCTGGCCAAGGCGCTGCGCCTGCGGCTCGAACGGCTGTTGCCGCAAGGGCTGGGGGCGCTGGCCGATGCCTTGCAGGCGGCGCGGGCCGCATTGCGGGAACGCTGGCCCGATGCGGGCGAACGCCGCCGGGCGCTCGACGAGGCGCTGGGCGAGGGCGGCACGCTCGACCCCTTGCGCGACGGGGCCGGCGATGCCGTACCCGCGTGGCTGGAAGGCAAGGCCGGCACCATGCCTGCCGGACGGCACGAGATCGTTATCTCCAGCCATGATCCCGAAGACCTGACCTTGCGCCAGGCGCGGCTGCTCGGTTCGGCCGATACGATCCTGCACGATCCGGCGCTGCCCGCCGCGATCCTCGACCGCGCGCGGGCCGATGCGCAGCGCATTGCCCTGCCGCTTGCCGGACCGGAACCCGCAGGTCTCGTGATCGTCTTGCGCTGGGCCGAGTGATTGCCGGGCGCGGAGGGCACTGTCACCTTTCGTGGAACGGAATACGGTGCATTTCCCTCGAACATTTCTAATAAATAACAAGCACTTGTATGGAATCCGCGTAACCTTTGCCAAGCGCTGTCTCGCGGCTTGCGCAAGGGGGCGGATGAAGGGGCTTGCACTGTGCATGGTGTGGCCCGGATCGCAGAAACGGGCCGTGTAGGAAAACGGTATGTCTTCCTGCGTTCCGCCGCGTCAGAAGGCCGAACCGGCCAGCGCGTCGATCGCGCCTTGCAGGATGACAGCGGCGGCAGCCGAATCGATCCGCTCGGCGCGCTTCGCCCGGCTCATGTCCTGTTCGATCAGCCCGCGTTCGGCGCTGGCAGTGGACCAGCGTTCGTCCCACAGCAGGATCGGCAGGCCAAGCGCTTCGAGATTGCGGGCGAAGGCGCGCGATGCCTGGGCGCGCGGCCCGGCGCTGCCGTCCATGTTGAGCGGCAGGCCGATGACGATGCCCTTGACCGTGCGTTCCGCGACCAGCGCTTCGAGCGCCGCCTTGTCGCGCGAGAACTTGCCCCGGGGCAGGGTCTTGCCCGGCGAGGCGAAGCGCCAGCCCGCATCGCAGAAGGCGGTGCCGATGGTCTTGGTGCCGGGATCGAGCCCGATCAGGACGCCGCCGCCGGGCAGGGCGTCCCTGAATTCGAGAGCGGACTGGGTAATCACTGCGCGTCCTTCCATGCGGAAACCCGGCGCGCCACGTCCGCTTGCAGATTGGCCCAGAACAGCGGGATGTCGTAGACGTGGTAGTTGTTGCCCGGCAGGACATAGGCGCCGAGGTCGGGCGGATTGCCGATCAGCAGCAGGCCTTGCTTGTCGCAGCGCGCGGGGACCGCGCCGGGGACCAGCTCGCCGCTGGCCATCGCCTTGTCGGGCATCAGCGTGCCGAGATTGGCGCTGGCCGGGGCCGTGCCGCCGGTCTGGCCGGTCAGCGGATTGGTGCACAGGATCGCGCCCTTGCCGTGCGGCAGGCCGTCGAGCCCCGGTTCCTTGCGCCAGGCGTCGAGCATCATGCTGGGGTCGGCCGGTTCGGCATAGCTCATCCAGCTGACCACGCAGCCCGTCTGAGCCGCTGCCGTGCACGGCGGCAGGCCGAGTTCCGGCAGGTCGTGGTCGAGCGAGATCGGCCAGCCGATGAGGTAGGCCCCGGCGATGCGCCTGGCGAGCGGGGTTCCGGCAACCTTGTCGCGCAGCAGGTGGATCATGTGCAGCGCACCCTGGCTGTGCCCGGCAAGCACGATCGGCACGTCCTTGGGCGCTTCGGCGAGGAAGCGTTCGAACGCTTGCGCGACATCGCCATAGGCCGCGTTCTGCGCGTCCTGCGCCGCCGGCTTGTCGGTGAGGAAGGCACCGAAGGCGGCCTGCCGGTAACGCGGCGCCCACACGGTGCCGTCATGGGCGAACGGGCTTGCCATCAGCTGGACGAAACGCTGCGCCAAGTCCTGCGATTCGGCATCGTCGAGCGGCGCGTTCCATGCCGAGGAGGCCATGTAGCTCGTCGGGTGGACGAAGAACACGGCAAAGGGCGGCGCTTGCGGCGCGGGTTCCGCCGGGCGGGGCAGGGCGCTGCCATCCTCCTTCGCGTAGGACGGTTGCCATTGCGCCGGGTCCTTGCGCGTCATTCCCGGGCGCGCAAACCACATGTCGGGATCGTCGTAGACCGTGTCGGCCAGCGCGGGCAGCGGGACGAATTCCGTGTGCGGCACGAACGTGAAACGGGTCAGCTCGACCGACCAGATCCTCAGCGCGAACAGTGCAGCAATCACCAGCACGATGAGAATCGCAACGACGTAGAGGAACTTGCGGGCCATGGTGGGAGTCAGCCTATCCTTGCGCGCGCCGGGTCAGGTGCGCTCGTCCGGGGCGGATTCAGGCGCGGCCTGCTCCACCACCGGCGGCCGCAGGCTGTGCCAGGCGCGGCCCTTGCGCAGTGCGTTCCACCAGCTCAGCGGGTTCCAGGTTTCCGTCCCGTCGAGCGAGAAGGTGATGAATTCCGCGCGTCCGCCGACATTGGCCAGCGGCACCGGCCCGCCCAGGCCGCGTTCCCAGGTTTCCGCGCGGCTGTCCGCCGAATGGTCGCGGTTGTCGCCCATCAGGAACACGTGGTCCTTGGGCACGGTGATTTCGGGCATGTCGTCAAGTTGCTGGTGCATGTGGTCGATGACGATGTAGGTCGCGCCGTTGGGCAAGGTCTCGCGCAGGACCGGCAGTTCGCAGACCAGCTTGCCCGACGGCTTGCGCACCCTGAGATTGGGATAATCCTCCGGCGAGCAGGGGGCATTGGGATCGACCGCCAGTTCCAGCGGCGGTTCGACCGCTTGCGGCACGGGCTTGCCGTTGAGGATGATCTGGCCGTTGACCAGTGCGATCCGGTCGCCGGGCAGGGCGACGACGCGCTTGATATAGTCCTCGTCCCGGTCGGGCGGGACGGCGATCACGATATCGCCGTATTCCGGCGTCTTGCCGGCGATCCGCCAGTCCTCGCGCGGGAGCACGTGGAACGAGGCGGAGACCCAGCTCCAGCCGTAAGGATACTTGCTCACCACCAGCCGGTCGCCGACCAGCAGGTTGGGCATCATCGATTGCGAGGGGATGTAGAACGGCTTGGCCACCAGGCTGTGGAAGGCGACCACGGCCAGCAGCATCAGCAAGAGACCGCGAATCTCGACCACCCAGTCGATCTTGTCGTGCGGCTGTTCCGCCGGACCAGTGGACTCGGCCGGGCCGGACAGTTCGCTCTTGTCGGTGTTTTCGGTCACAATTTCCGCGCTTCTATGACGACGAAGGCCTGGGCCCATGGATGGTCGTCGGTGAGGGTAAGATGAACGACGGCCTCATGGCCTTCCGGCGTGATCGCCGCAAGCCTTGCCGCCGCGCCGCCGGTAAGAGCGAGAGTCGGCGCGCCGGAACGGGCATTGACGACGCCGATGTCCTTCATGAACACCCCGGCCTTGAACCCGGTTCCCACGGCCTTGGAAAATGCCTCCTTGGCGGCGAAGCGCTTGGCCAGCGTGCCCGCCTTGGTGAAGGGACGGCGCGCGGCCTTGGCCTGTTCCACCTCGGTAAAGACGCGCTTCTCGAAACGCTCGCCGAAGCGGTCGAGCGAGGCCTGGATACGCTCGATATTGCAGAGGTCGGAGCCGATCGCGATAATCATTCCGATCGCCCTGAGCCAGTCGAAGGGTGGGCCGCGTCCATCAGTTCGCGCATCCGCCGCACCGCCGCTTCCAGCCCGACGAACACTGCCTCACCCACCAGGTAGTGGCCGATGTTGAGTTCGGCGATCAGGGGAATCGCGGCAATCGGCTGGACGTTGTCGTAAGTCAGGCCGTGGCCGGCGTGCGGTTCGAGCCCGTTGCGCGCGGCCAGCGCCGCCATGTCGGCGAGCCGCTTGAGTTCCGCGGCGCATTGCTCCCCGGCGGCGTGGGCATATTCGCCGGTGTGGAATTCCACCACCGGCGCCTGCAGCGTCATGGCCGCTTCCAGCTGGCGGACTTCGGGGGCAATGAACAGGCTGACGCGGATTCCGGCGTCGAGCAGCTTGCCGACGATCGGGGCGAGCTGGTTGTGCAGCCCGGCCGCGTCCAACCCGCCTTCGGTGGTCCGTTCCTCCCGCTTTTCGGGGACGATGCAGGCGGCGTGCGGCTTGTGGCGCAAGGCGATAGCCAGCATTTCCTCGGTCGCGGCCATTTCCAGGTTGAGCGGCAGGTCGGTCGCCGCCTGGATGCGGGCCAGGTCGTCGTCGCGGATATGCCGCCGGTCCTCGCGCAAGTGGGCGGTGATCCCGTCGCCGCCCGCCGCCGCGACGATCTCCGCCGCGCGGACGGGATCGGGATGATCGCCGCCGCGCGCGTTGCGGATGGTCGCGACGTGGTCGATATTGACTCCAAGCCGGAGCTTGCCGGGGGTGAGCACCGCGCTCAAGCCTTGCGGCTCCCCGGCTTGGTGATCGGGACGGCGGCCAGCGCGGCAGGCACTTCCTCGTCGGCGTAAGTCGGGAAATTGATCTGCACGAGCGGGTAGAACGGGACGCCCAGGTCGACGCTGCCGCCCGAACGGTCGACCAGCGCGGCTTCCGCCACGACTTTGCCGCCCGCCTGCTTGACCGCCTCGATCGCCTCGCGCGAGGACAGGCCGGTGGTGACGACGTCTTCCACCATCAGCACCTTTTCGCCGGGTTCGATCGCGAAGCCGCGGCGCAGTTCGAACGTGCCGGTCGGGCGTTCGAGGAAAATGGCGTCCTTGCCCAGGGCGCGGCCCATTTCCTGGCCGATGATGATTCCGCCCATCGCCGGGGAAACGACCTTGCCGATTTCGGCGCGCAGTTCGCGCGGGAGCTTCTGCACCAGCGCAACGGCCAGCCGGGCGGCGCGGTCGGGGTTCATCAGGACGCGGGCGCATTGCAGGTAATGCGCGCTGTGACGGCCCGACGAAAGCAGGAAATGGCCTTCGAGCAGGGCTTCGCTCGCGCGGAACTCGGAGAGTACCTCGTCTTCTGTCATTGTGATTGTCTCTGACGCCTCGCAGCTAACTATGGTGGTCGGACCGGCATTGTTTGCCGGATAACGGTCAAAAATATCCCTAGAAGCGCTTGAGGCATGGGGCAAGCGCGCGTATAGGGCCGGCAACTAATGCCCCGCAGGGGGGGAGAACGGTGCTGCACGACAGCCCGACAACCAAGAGCGGAAAGCGTCGAAAAATATGAATCTCGGTGAGATGGCCCGTGACCGGGCGATGACCTTGAAAACTGGTGCGTTGGCCCTGGCTCTCGCGGCGATGCCGCAGGCCGTCTTGGCCCAGGAAACCGCAGGGACGGGCGATGCGGCGGCTGCCGCGGCCCCGGCCGCCGAAGCGGTGGCGCGAATGGCGCCGACTCCGGGCAAGGGCATGCCGGTCGATGGCGGCATCTTCTTCCAGCATCAGTATTCCCCGATTGGCGATTACGCGATCTGGATGCACGACGCGGTGCTGCTGCCGGTCATTACCGTCATCACGCTGCTTGTCCTGCTGCTGCTGCTGTTCGTGATCGTGCGCTTCAACCGCCGGTCGAATCCGGTTCCGTCGAAGACCAGCCACAACACGGCGATCGAAGTCGTCTGGACGCTCGTGCCGGTGCTGATCCTGGTCGGTATCGCCGTTCCCTCGATCGACCTGCTGGCCAAGCAGTACAAGTCGCCGCCGGCCGATGCGCTGACCGTCAAGATCACTGGCAACCAGTGGTTCTGGACTTATGCCTACCCCGATAACGGCGACGTCGAATTCGACTCCAAGATGCTCAACGAGCCGAACGGCCCGGAAATCAATCCCGGTGTCCGCATCGTCGGCTCCGATCCGTCGGACGGCCCGGGCCAGCTCGAGGTCGACAACCGTCTCGTCCTGCCGGTGGGCGAACCGATCCGCCTGCAGGTCACTGCCTCGGACGTGATCCACTCGTTCGCGGTTCCCTCGCTGTGGTTCAAGCTGGACGCCGTTCCGGGCCGCCTCAACGAGAAGATGCTCTTCATCAAGGAGCCGGGCGTCTATTACGGCCAGTGCTCCGAACTGTGCGGCGTGAAGCACGGCTACATGCCGATCGCCGTCGAGGCCCTGCCGCGCAAGGAATTCGATGCCTGGCTGCTCTCCAAGGGCGGCACTCTGGGCAAGGCTGAGCCCGCCGCCGCTGCCGCGCCGGCCGCCGAAGCGCCCGCCGGCGAAGAAACCGCGGCCCCTGCGGCCTGAAAACAGCTAGAGAAGCAAGGGTTACGCTAACATGGCTACCACCGCCGAAACCTTCCAGGGTCACGCAGAATCTCACGATCACGCGCATGACCACGATCACAAGCCGGGCTTCTTCGCCCGCTGGTTCATGTCCACCAACCACAAGGACATCGGTACGCTTTACCTGATCTTCGCGATTTTCGCGGGCGTCGTCGGTGGCGCGATTTCCGGCATCATGCGCGCTGAACTGGCCGCGCCGGGCATCCAGTACCTCCAGTGGTGGACCTCGTTCCTCGGCGGCAACGGCGCCGACTTCAACGAATCGCTGCACTTGTGGAATGTGCTGATCACCGCCCACGGCCTGATCATGGTCTTCTTCCTGGTCATGCCCGCCGTCATCGGCGGGTTCGGCAACTGGTTCGTGCCGATCATGATCGGTGCGCCGGACATGGCCTTCCCGCGCATGAACAACATCTCGTTCTGGCTGACCGTGGCCGGCTTCTGCTCGCTGATGATGTCGGCGTTCGTGCCGGGCGGCACGGGCAACGGTGCGGGCATCGGCTGGACGGCCTATGCCCCGCTCTCGACCTACGGTTCGCAGGGCCCGGCGGTGGACTTCGCGATCTTCTCGCTGCACCTTGCCGGTGCGGCCTCGATCATGGGCGCGATCAACTTCATCACCACCATCTTCAACATGCGCGCGCCGGGCATGACCCTGCACAAGATGCCGCTGTTCGTGTGGTCGGTGCTGGTTACCGCCTTCCTGCTGCTGCTCTCGCTGCCGGTCCTGGCCGCCGCGATCACCATGCTGATCACGGACCGCAACTTCGGCACGACCTTCTTCGATCCGGCCGGCGGCGGTGACCCGGTCCTCTACCAGCACCTGTTCTGGTTCTTCGGCCACCCCGAAGTGTACATCATGATCCTGCCGGGCTTCGGCATCATCAGCCAGATCGTTGCGACCTTCTCGAAGAAGCCGGTGTTCGGCTACCTCGGCATGGCCTACGCCATGGTCGCCATCGGCGTCGTCGGCTTCATCGTGTGGGCCCACCACATGTATACGACCGGCCTCGACGTGAACACGAAGATGTACTTCACCGCCGCGACGATGGTCATCGCCGTCCCGACCGGTGTGAAGATCTTCTCGTGGATCGCCACGATGTGGGGCGGTTCGTTGGAATTCAAGAGCCCGATGGTCTGGGCCCTGGGCTTCATCTTCCTCTTCACCGTGGGCGGCGTGACCGGCGTCGTGCTCGCCAATGGCGGCGTCGACGACAACCTGCACGACACCTACTACGTGGTGGCGCACTTCCACTATGTGCTGTCGCTGGGTGCGGTGACCGCGCTCTTCGCCGGGTTCTACTACTGGTTCCCGAAGATGAGCGGCCGGATGTATTCCGAAGTGCTGTCGCACATCCACTTCTGGGTGTTCTTCGTCGGCGTGAACCTGATCTTCTTCCCGATGCACTTCCTCGGGCTGCAGGGCATGCCGCGCCGTTACCCGGACTATGCCGCCGCCTTCACGCAGTGGAACGAGGTTGCCACGTTCGGTTACAAGATCATGGCCGTCTCGGTGCTGCTGTTCTTCGTCAACGTCATCTACGCATTCGTGGCTGGCAAGAAGGCCGAAGGCAATTACTGGGGCGAAGGTGCGACGACGCTCGAATGGACCCTGTCCAGCCCGCCGCCGTTCCACCAGTTCGAAACGCTGCCGGTGATCGAGGACGCTCCGGCGCATTGATATCCGCGGGCCTTGCCTTGGCATGGCCGTGCAGGAAAAGGGTTGGGGGCGCGCCGGATGCGGTGCGCCCCAGCCTTTAGGAAGTAACGCAATGAGTACGAGCCACAGCGCGGTACAGCTCCCGGCGGACTGGCGCGATTTCTTCGCGCTGACCAAGCCGCGCGTGATGAGCCTGGTCGTGTTCACCGGCCTGTGCGGCATGCTGGCCGCGCCGGGCACGATCCATCCGGTGATCGGCTTTACCGCCATCCTGTGCATTGCCCTGGGCGCTGGCGGCGCGGCTGCGCTCAACCAGTGGTGGGAAGCGGATATCGATGCCGGTATGCGCCGGACGTCGGGCAGGCCGCTCCCGGCCGGGCGCATGGACCGCACCAGCGCGCGCGACTTCGGCGTCGGTCTTTCGGCGGCCTCGGTACTGCTGATGGGGCTGGCGGTGAACTGGCTGTCGGCGGTGATTCTGGCGGTCTCGATCGTCTATTACGCCGTCGTCTACACGATCTGGCTCAAGCCGCGCACGCCGCAGAACATCGTCATCGGGGGCGGGGCAGGGGCCTTTCCGCCGCTGATCGGCTGGGTCGCGGTGACCGGAAACGTCACCCTGATGCCGGTGCTGCTGTTCGCGATCATCTTCTTCTGGACGCCGCCGCATTTCTGGGCGCTCGCGCTGTTCGTGAAGAGCGACTACGCCAAGGTCGGTATTCCGATGATGCCGGTGGTGGCGGGCGAAGCGTCGACCCGCAAGCAGATCCTGGCCTATTGCATCATCCTGCTGCCGCTGGCCATCGCGCCGTGGTGGATCGGCGGGGCAGGTGCGCTCTACGCCGTTGCGGCTTTCGCCCTTTCGGCGTTGTTCCTCGCCTTGTCCGTG
The DNA here is from genome assembly GCA_028697875.1 of Novosphingobium sp. Classification (GTDB taxonomy): domain Bacteria; phylum Pseudomonadota; class Alphaproteobacteria; order Sphingomonadales; family Sphingomonadaceae; genus Caenibius. The sequence continues at coordinate 22,675 of JAQVEQ010000007.1, forward strand.
CCGGTCGCCTTGCGCCGGACAAGCGGCGAGGACGACCCGATGCGGCCCGAAAAACGCCTGTTCGCTTATAGCGTACTTTATCTTTTCGCGATCTTCGCCGCACTGGTTGCGGATCGCTGGATTTCCGTGCAGGGAGTGGCGTCATGACCGGCCAGTTCGAACCCGACGAAGAGTACAAGCGGCGCCAGCGCAACCGCAATATCGTGGTCGGCCTGCTGTTGGCCGGCTTCGTCGCGCTGATCTACGCCATTTCGATCGTCCGCATCGGGGGGCAGGGATGAACGCGGCCGCGCTTCACCACAGGAACCGCAAGGTTGGGCTGATCTTCCTCGGCGTGGCCGGGGCAATGCTGGGGCTGGGGTTCGCCTCGGTCCCGCTTTACCGGATTTTCTGCCAGGTGACGGGCTTCAACGGCACGACCCAGCGCGTGAGCGCCGCGGAAGCGAGCAAGGTGTCGGCCGCCGGCAAGGTGATTTCCGTCCGTTTCGACGGCAATGTCGCGCCGGACGTGCCGTGGACCTTCCATCCGGAACGTTCGACGGACCGGATCCAGCTGGGCGAGCGCGACCTGGCTTTCTTCGTGGCGAAGAACAATTCGGACAAGCCGGTGACGGGCACTGCGACATTCAATGTCGAGCCCGAGCAGACCGGCCAGTATTTCAACAAGATCCAGTGCTTCTGCTTTACCGAGCAGACGCTGCAACCGGGTGAGGAAGTCCGCATGCCGGTGTTGTTCTACGTCGATCCCAAGATCGCGGAGGACGAGAACGCCAAGGACGTCGAACAGATTACCTTGAGCTATACGTTCCACAAGGCGGAGGACAGTCCTTCTTAGCCTCTGGACCGTGGGGATACACAACGATAAGGGGTGCTGACCAAGGCTGCGCCGGGAGTCAGGGCACCAACAACAGGAAGTACGTTTCATGGCTGCTACCAAGAACCACGATTACCACATCCTGCCGCCCGACATCTGGCCGCTGGCCGGTTCGATCTCGGCGCTCACTTTCACTTCGGGCATGGTCCTGTTCATGCACGAGTTGCCGTTCGGCAAGTATGTCCTGCTGCTGGGCGTCCTGGGCCTCGCGCTGACCTTCTTCAGCTGGTTCTCGAAGATCGTTAGCGAGGCGCAGGCCGGCGACCATACCCCGGTCGTGCAGCTGCACCTGCGTTACGGCATGATCCTGTTCATCGCTTCGGAAGTGATGTTCTTCGTCGGCTGGTTCTGGGCGTGGTTCGATTTCGCGCTGTTCCCGTCGCAGCTGACCGATGTGATCGGCGGGCAGTTCCCGCCCAAGGCGATCGAAGCGGTGATGGATCCGTTCGACCTGCCGCTGATCAACACGCTGATCCTGCTTTGCTCGGGCACCACCGTCACCTGGGCGCACCATGCGCTGATCCATGGCGACCGCAACGGGCTGAAGAAGGGGCTGTGGGCGACGATCCTGCTCGGCCTCCTGTTTAGCTCGATCCAGGCCTACGAATATGCCCACGCGCCGTTCCCCTTCGGCCAGAACACTTATGGTTCGGCTTTCTACATGGCGACTGGTTTCCACGGCTTCCACGTGATCGTCGGCACGATCTTCCTGGCCGTCTGCCTGCGCCGCGCCTACCTCGGCCACTTCACCCCGCGCCAGCACTTCGGTTTCGAAGCCGCTGCCTGGTACTGGCACTTCGTGGACGTCGTCTGGCTGTTCCTGTTCGTCGTCGTCTATGTCTGGGGCGGCTGGGGCGCGCCGATCCACTGAGGTGCGATCGGCAGTCCTATGACTGAGCAGCAACCTCATACCAAAGGGCAGCCCTCGCTTGGCGAGGCTGCCCTTTTCGGCCTCTGCCCCCGCTGCGGCGCGAAGACGCTGTTCGACGGGGTGATCCGGTTCGCGCCGCGGTGCCGCGCCTGCGGGCTCGACTATTCCTCCTTCAACGTCGGCGACGGGCCGGCGGCTTTCCTCACGCTGTTGATCGGCGGGCTGGTCACGGGGCTGGCCCTGTGGCTGCAGCTCAGCTTCTCCCCGCCGTTCTGGGTCCACATCGTCCTGTGGGTGCCGCTGACGGCAGTGGCGGTGGTGTTCGGCCTGCGCGCGTCCAAGGCGATGCTGCTCCATGCCGAATTCTCGCGCAACGCGCGCGAAGCGGGCGGGGACGACCTGCGCGGCGAATGATGCGCCGCCTGCCTATCCTGTCGACGGCCCTGGTTCTGGCCGCCGTGGCGCTCATGATCGCGCTCGGCGTGTGGCAGCTGCACCGGGCGACATGGAAGGAGCACCTGATCGCCCGTTATGACCGGGCGCTGGCAAGCGGGACCGAAGTTCCCTTTCCCTACGCCGCGGACGCCCAGGAAGGCGCGCTCTATCACCGCAGTTCGCTCGACTGCACGCGAGTGATCGACCGCGGCGCGATCGCCGGACGCAACGACAGGGACGAAACGGGCTGGGCGCAGACGGCCCTGTGCGGCACGCCGGATGGCGAGGCGGAAATCGCCCTCGGATGGTCGCGCGATCCGGCCACGCCCGCATGGTCGGGCGGGCCGGTCACCGGATGGGTCGCCCCGCGCGCCGATGGCGTGCGCCTGGTCGCGGCGCCGCCGGTCGCGGGGCTGGTTCCGCTCGCGAAGCCCGATCCGCACACCATCCCGAACAACCACCTTTCCTACGCGGTGCAGTGGTTCTTCTTCGCGGCGACCGCGCTGGTGATCTACCTGCTCGCGCTGCGCAAGAAGCTGCGGGAAGGCTGAAGGGGGCAGCGGGTGCTTGCCAGCGGCGCGCGCCCCGGCTAACCGCCCTGCCAAACAGCAGGATAGTCCATGCAATACGTTTCTACCCGTGGCAGCGCCCCGGCGCTCGATTTCGAGGGCGTGACTCTCGCTGGCCTGGCATCGGATGGCGGGCTCTATATCCCGTCCGAATGGCCCCGCTTTACCGAGGCGGAAATCGCCGGGCTGGCGGGCCTGCCTTATGCCCAACTCGCCGCGCGGGTCATGCAGCCCTTCGTGGGCGACAGCCTGACGCCCGAACGGCTGCTGGAACTGTGCGAGAAGGCCTATGGCCGCTTCGCCCATCAGGCGGTGACGCCGCTGGTCCAGCTCGACGAGCAGAACTGGCTGCTGGAACTGTTCCACGGCCCGACGCTGGCGTTCAAGGACGTGGCGCTGCAACTGCTGGGCCTGCTGTTCGAGGAATTCCTTTCCCGCAGCGACCGGCACCTGACCATCGTCGGCGCGACCAGCGGCGATACCGGTTCGGCCGCGATCGACGCGGTGGCCGGGCGCGAGCGGGTCGACATCTTCATGCTTCACCCCAACGGCCGGGTGAGCGACGTGCAGCGCCGCCAGATGACCACGGTGCTGTCGCCCAACGTCTACAACATCGCCATCGACGGCAGCTTCGACGACGCGCAAGCGACAGTGAAGCGCATGTTCGGCGATACGGCGATGACCGGCCGCTTCGGCATCACTGCCGTCAATTCGATCAACTGGGCCCGGCTGATGGCGCAGGTGGTCTATTACTTCGCGGTCGGGGTGAAGCTCGGCGCGCCGCACCGCAAGATCGCGTTTTCGGTGCCGACCGGCAATTTCGGCGACGTCTTCGCCGGCTATGTCGCGGCGCAGATGGGCCTGCCGGTGGAAAAGCTGATCGTGGCGACCAATG
>JAQVEQ010000172.1 GCA_028697875.1 Novosphingobium sp.
GGAATGCCCAGGATCGTGCACTGCATGGCGGCGGCAAGGCCCGAGAACCCGGCGCCGATAATCGCCACGCTGAAACCGGCGGGAATTTCGGGCCGGTCGCCTTCCCACTCGACCGCGAAAGGATAGCGGCGGAACGCGGGCAAGTCGCGGCGCGCTTCGTATTCGACATCGGTCATTTCGCGGCCGGTCGCCATGGTCATCAGCTCGCGCAACCGGGCCGCCGGCGGTTCGGGGGGCATTTCGCCCGAGGCGTTGTCCACCAGCCAGTCGACCGCCTTGTCGACCAGGGCGGCCCGCTGGCTGTCGGACATGTCCTTCGACGGCGGCAGTGCCGCCACGTTCGCATCGCCGGTGTTCTGGAAAAGCGCGACGCGCACCGCGTCGGGATCGGCAAGCTCCACCGCGCGCCGAATGAATGCAACGTCCACGGGTTCCTGGTCAGCCATTGGTCATCCTTCCTCTCCGGGCAGCGGCCCTTTCCCGCCTTTCGCGACGGGACATGCCGTGTTGCGGCATGGCGCCTGCCCTCCGATATTTTGCAATATCGAATATTTTTGGTGTTTTTTGCAATATCGAATTTTTGTCCGGTCGGACTGGCAGGCAGTTTTCCGCATTCCCGGAACGCCCTTGAAGACAACCGGGAGGACAAAATCCTGCAATGTCAGCTTGTTAGTGAAAACACCGCCCCCGCATGCCCATCCCGGGCCTGCCAGAAGGAAGCGCGCGCTTGGGCCATTCCGCGTCGCCCCGGACGCAGTGGCCGCTTCGCAACGACGCTTGGGCATGCGCCCACGCGCTTTAGTTGCAGGCGTCTCCGCACACGTCGCACAAGGCGTGGATAATCGCGCTCACCACCGGGTCGGTCAGGCGATAGAACCGGGTCTGCGCTTCCCCGCGCGTGCTGACGACGCCTTCCTCGCGCAGCAAGGCAAGATGCTGCGAGACCGACGATTGCGAAAGGCCGGAAAGAGCGACGAGTTCGCTGACCGAAGCCTCCCCCTCATCCAGCCGGCAAAGCATGAGCAACCGTTCCGGGTGGCTCATGATCTTCAACCGGGATGCCATGCTGGTCGCGTTGGCTTTGAGTTCCGATAGGTCCGAAGGCTTCATTCCGTGGCCTCCGGTAGCGGAATTCCGTCATCGCGCAAGACCACGTAGATCGCCGGGATCACCAGCACGGTGAGCAGCGTCGACGAAGCGAGCCCGAACAGGAGCGAAATCGCGAGGCCCTGGAAGATCGGATCGGTCAGGATCACCGCCGCGCCGATCATCGCCGCCGCCGCCGTCAGCACGATCGGCTTGAAGCGGATCATGCCCGCTTCGAGCAGGGTTTGCCGCAAGGATTTGTCCGGCGAACGGGCATGGCGGATGAAGTCAACCAGCAGGATCGAGTTGCGCACGATAATACCGGCAAGCGCGATGAAACCGATCATCGACGTCGCGGTAAACGGCGCCTGGAACAGGATGTGCCCCAGCACGATGCCCACCAGCGTCAGCGGGATCGGGGTCAGGATCACCAGCGGGATCTTGAAGTTGCCGAACTGCCCGACGACCAGCACGTAGATGCCGAGCAGCGCGACCATGAAGGCCCCGCCCATGTCGCGGAACGTCACCCAGGTGATTTCCCATTCGCCATCCCACAGGAGCGAAGGCCGGCTTTCGTCCTCCGGCTGGCCGTGCAGGATCACTTCGGGCTCGGTCAGCCCGTGCGCCTTCCAGTCGTAACCGGCGATCGCGTCGTCCACTGCCAGCATGCCGTAGATCGGCGCTTCGTAGCGGCCGGCAAGATCGGCCATGACCATGGCCGCCCCGCGCCCGTCGCGGCGGAAGATCGTCCGCCCGCCCGGCTGGACCGACGCATCGACCAGCTCGCCCAGCGGCAGGAGCTGCCCGTTCTGCGCCACCGCCACCGGCGTCGCGGCAAGCGAGGCGGACCAGCTGCGCTGCGACTGGTCGAGCGCCATCTCGATCGGCAGCGGATCGCGCGCATCCCCGCGCGGAGCATAGCCGATGGTCTGGTCGCCCAGCAGCGCGCCGATGCTGTCGAACACCTGCCGTTCGGACAGGCCATAGTGATCGAGCTTCGCGCGGTCGGGGATGACGCGCAGGGTCGGGCGCTGATTGCCGAAGCTATTGTCCGTATCGACGATGAACGGCACCGACTTGAAGATCTTCTCGACCTCCATCGCCGTATCGCGCCGAGTCTTCTCGTTCGGGCCGTAGATCTCGGCCAGCAGCGTCGCCAGCACCGGCGGCCCGGGCGGCGTTTCGACGACCTTGATGACCCCGCCTTCGGGCAGGGTCAGCGCCTTGGCCAGCTTCTCGCGCAAGTCGACGGCGATCTCGTGGCTGGAACGCGAACGGTCGCCCTTGGGCTCCAGCGTGACCATGAGGTCGCCCATCTCCGGCTCGGCGCGGAGGAAATAGTGCCGCACGAGACCGTTGAAATTGAACGGCGCGGACGTCCCGGCATAGGCTTCCATCGCGACCACTTCGGGCACTTGCCGGGTCACGGCGGCGGCCTGTTCGAGCACGCGCGAGGTATCTTCCAGGCTGGTGCCTTCGGGCATGTCGAGCACCAGTTGCACTTCGCTCTTGTTGTCGAAGGGCAACAGCTTCACCGTCACCGCCTTGAAGTAGAACATCGAGCAGGCGACCAGCGTGGCGACGCCCACCACGATAAGGAACTTCTTCGCGCTGGCGCGGGTCGCGATCACGCGGCTGGCATAACGGGCATAAAGCTTGCCCAGCTTGCCGCCGTGCGCGCCCTCGTGCTCGTGACCGCTCATCAGCGCATTGCGCGCGAAACGGATCATCAGCCACGGGGCGATGATGACCGCGACGAAGAAGCTGAAGATCATCGCGGCGCTGGCGTTGATCGGGATCGGCGCCATGTACGGCCCCATCAGGCCGGACACGAACAGCATCGGCAGCAGCGCGGCAACGACCGTCAGCGTGGCGACGATCGTCGGGTTGCCCACTTCGGCCACGGCGTCAATCGCCGCCTCGATCCGCGTCCGGTCGTCCTTCATCGCCCAATGCCGGGCGATGTTCTCGATCATGACGATGGCGTCGTCGACCAGGATACCGATGGAGAAGATCAGCGCGAACAGGCTCACGCGGTTGATCGTGAAGCCCATGACCCGGCTGGCGAACATGGTCAGCATGATCGTGGTCGGGATGACGATCGCGGTTACGCCCGCCTCGCGCCAGCCGATGGCGAAACCGATCAGGATGACGATGGACACCGTTGCCAGGGCGAGGTGGAAGATCAGCTCGTTGGCTTTCTCGTTCGCCGTCTCGCCGTAGTTGCGAGTGACGGAAACCTCGACCGAAGACGGGATCAGCTTGCCTTCGAGCATTTCGACCCGGTCGACCACGGCTTCGGACACGGTCACGGCATTGGCGCTGGCGCGCTTGGCGATGGCGAGGCTGACGGCAGGGCCCCTGGCCCAGTCGGCCTTGCCGGCGCCGCTGCCGCCGGTTTCGACTCTGGCCCAGCGCCACGACCGTGCCTGGTCCTGCGTCGGAGCCTGCTCGACCCTGGCCACGTCGCGCAGCAGCACCGGGGCGCCGGTCACCGAACGGACAGTGAGATTGCCCAGTTCCTCGGCGCTTTTCAGAGTCTGCCCGGCCGTGACGGAAACGGATTGCCCGGCTTCGCGCACCCGGCCGGCGGGGAAGGAACGGTTGGCCTGGCTCACGGCCTCGATCACATTGCCCAGCGGCACGCGCAGGGCGGCGAGCTTGGCCGGGTCGGGAATCACGCGCAGGGCCTCGCGCTGGCCGCCGGTGATGAAGGTCAGCCCGACATCCTCGACCTTGGCGATTTCCGTGCGCAGCTTGCCCGCCAGCTCGTAAAGCGCCTGGTCGTTCCAGTTGCCCGGAGCGCCGGGCTTGGGCGTCAGCGTGAGGACGACGATCGGGACGTCGTTGATCCCGCGCACAGTCACCTGCGGCGGGGGAATGCCGACCGGGATGCGGTCGATATTGGCGTTGATCTTCTCGTCGATGCGGGTGGCCGCGTCCTCGGGGTCGGACCCGACGAGGAAGCGCGCCGTCACCAGCACGCCGTTGTCCTGCGCCTGGGTATAGACATGTTCGACCCCGTCGACGCTCTTGACGATCGTTTCCAGCGGCTTGGCCACCAGTTCGACCGCGTCGGACGCCGAAAGCCCCGGCGCGGCGACCCGGATGTCGACCATCGGCACCTTGATCTGCGGCTCTTCCTCGCGCGGGATCGTGATCGTGGCGATCAGCCCCACCATGATCGCGGCGAGGAGGAACAGCGGCGTCAGCGGCGACCGGATCGCGGCGCGCGTCAGCCGGCCGGAAATACCAAGGCTCATTTCCCGGTGGCTCCGGCCTTCGGGCCGATCAGCGTATCACCCGCCGCAACGCCCGAAAGGATCTCGATCTTGCCGCCCTCCGCCGTGGGCGCGGTCTGCACCGGCACTTCGGCGGCGGCCCCATCCTTGGCGAGGAGCGTGACATAATCGATGCCGTAGCGATCCATGACATAGCTCGCGGGAACGAGCAGCGCCTTGCGCGTGCCGGTTTCGACTTTCGCCGCGACCCGGCGGCCGATCAGCCGGTTGTCGATCCCGGGCATCGACACATCGGCCATGACCTGGCCTGCCGTGACGGCGGGATAGACCTTGGTCACGGTGCCCACGGCGGAACCGTTGCCGATCCCGTCGGACGTGACCCGCGATCCGACGTGGACCTTGCCGGCCAGGGATTCGGGCATTTCCAGCCGGACGATCGTGGGGCCGGCGGTAATCACGGCAATCGCCATGCCGGGCGCCACGGGGGCTCCGGCGGGAATGTCGGCCCGGAGCACGCGGCCGGAAGCCGGTGCGACGACCGCGCCCTGTCCGGCGACCGCGGCGGCGGCGGCATGTTGCGCCCGCGCCGACGCGGCCATGGCTTCGGCCTGTTCGAGCCGGGCATCGGCATAGACGCCGTTCTTGTGGAGGAAGCGCACCCGGTCCAGTTCGGCCTGCGCCTGCACGGCCTGCGCCCTGTAGGCCTCGGCCTGGAAACCGAGCTGGTTGTCGACCACGCGGCCGATCACCTGCCCCTTTTTCACCATGTCGCCTTCATGGACCGAAAGCGTGGTGAGAATGCCGGGAATCCGGGCGAAGACCTGCGCCTGGTCGACCGTGGCCACTTCCGCGCTGACATCCTGCCAGCTGACGGTGTCGCTCAGTTGCAGCGCCAGCCGGGAGCCTGCGGGCGCAGACGCCTTGGTCTCCGCTTCATCGCCGTTTCCGCACGCTGCCAGCGGCACGGCCAGCATGAGCGCCAAGGCCTTGATCGCTGCCCTCATCTCCCTCTTCCCCCTTTGGTTGTTCAGCGTTCGACCGGAAGGCGCGCCGCCAGCCAGGCGTTGAATCCCCCGGAAAGATGCGTGTCGACCACGGCCTGGGCGACGCCGCACTTGTCGAGCGCCATGCCCGAACGCTTGCCGCCCAGGCAATTGAGAATCAGCTTCTTGCCGCCGGCATCCGGCAGCTTGGACGGCTGGAACGTCGAAAGCGGCATGTTGATCGCGCCCGGGATATGGCCGGCGGCATATTCGTCGGCTTCGCGAACATCGACAACCACCGCCTTGTTGTCGCGCAGCATCGCGTCGAGTTCTTCGGCCTTGATTTCCTGATGCTTGGGCTTGCCAAATCCGAAAACCATTCTGTCGTCTCCTTTCGGCACCATGCCAAGATTGCCTCTTGTGTATATTTCACACCGCTTATATAAGTCAATAACGATGTACGTCGATGCACGGATGCCCTTCGGGTCGCAACGGAGGGATGGAAAGGCGGGAGAACGCAAATGTCATTGCCCCAGATTGTCGTCCTCGGCGCGGGACTTGGCGGTACTATCGCAGCCTACGAAATCCGCGATGCGGTGAAAGGGAA
>JAQVEQ010000173.1 GCA_028697875.1 Novosphingobium sp.
CGCTCCGGCCCCGAATACACCGTGATCTGTCCCATCGACCGCTCCTAAGTGCGCTCATAAGAGCGCGCTTAAAACCGGTCGTTCACCTCCCGCGCAAGGCGGGACCCACCGGATGGGTACGCATCTTGCGCCGTTGAGGGAGGTATTGCGCGGCATTGTACGCGGCCCGAACTTGGTCGCGTTCATCATGGGCCAACTGGCGCTCAATCCAATCAGACTCGAACTTGCCAGACTCGTTCAGAAGGGTTGAACCGGTGCCCCTGAAGCCGTGGACCGTGGCCTTGCTGTGATAGCCGAGGCGATAGAGGGCATATAGCATCGTGTTCTCGCTAATGACGCCCTTGCGTGTGCCCGGAAAGAGGAACGGCCCCGGAATGTTCCTAGCCCTCAATTCCCTCAGTAATGCCGCCACCTGAGGGGCGAGGGGGACAAGGTGTTCCGAGCGCATTTTCATTCTGGCGGCTGGAATACGCCAGAGCGGTTCATCACTATCTAAGCGTTCGAACTCAGACCATTCGGCGAAGCGCGTCTCATTCGTTCGAACAAGCGTGTAAATCGTCAGCAAGAGGGCTGTTTTGGTCAGTGGTTCAAGGGGTTCATCGTCCAGCTTGCCGAAGAACTCTGGCAGTTGGCTGGCTGGCAGGCTTCGGTGATGCTTGACGGGCGGACGGCTCTTTAGTGCATCAACTATGTCTCTGGACGGATCGCGTTCGGCTATCCCTAGCGCAACGGCATAGCGGAAAATCTCGCCAATGTGGTTGTTGAGGCGGCGGGCAATATCGATTGATCCCCGCGCTTCCACTTTGCGGATGGTGTCCAAAATGTCGAAGCATTCGATTTTGCTGATCGGCATTTTGCCGATCTCAGGGAAAACGTCCGCCTCAATACGACGCAATACAAAATCCGAATACCTATCTGTCCACTTGGCCTTCCGGCTCTCATGCCATTCGCGCGTCACGGTTTCGAAGTTGTTTGCCGCTGCAACCGCAGCTTGCCGCTTTGCCATCCGACGCGCTTGGCTCGGATCGATTCCTTGCGCCAATTGCGCTTTTGCATCATCGCGCCAAGTGCGTGCGGCAGCCAAACCAACCGTGGGATAAGCCCCGCCAGAGATGGTCTTTTGTTTTCGCTCATACCGATAGGCCAAGCGCCAAAGCTTGGAGCCGTTCGGGTTGACCATGAGATTCAGACCGCCGCCATCAGCCCTTTTGTAAGGCTTTGCCTGCGGTTTGAGGGCGCGAATTGCTGTATCTGTCAATGCCATGAATCTCAGCCTACCAACACCATCAGCAGCATACCAACCGATTTACCAACAATCTGTTGAGATGCTGTGAGATCGAATGAGATGGCAAGAGAAACGCAAAACCCCACAAAAATGGCTCAATTTGGCCAAATTTTGTGGGGTTTGAGCCGGCATGAGAAGCCGTGAGATTCATGTGTTGGCTGGGGCGGCAGGATTCGAACCTGCGAATGCCGGTACCAAAAACCGGTGCCTTACCACTTGGCGACGCCCCAGCAGCCGGGCGCCTCTATAGCGGGCGCGCCGGTGAAGGGAAGGGGTGAATGGCCTCTTTTACTTCGCTTTCAGCAGAGCCGGGTCGAGTGCGTCGAAATCGCTGGCAGCGTGGCGTTCGGCCAGGCCATCCTGGCGGTTGACGAGGCTGCCGCGGATCGCGCCGGGGCGCTGGCCGATCTCGCGCACCCAGCGGCCGACGTTTTCGTATTCGTGGAGCGAAAGGAACTTAGCCCCGTTGTCGTAGGCCTCGCCGCGATAGACGATCCCGAGCCAGGGAAAGGCCGCGATATCGGCGATGGTGTAATCGTCGCCGGCAAGGAAGCGCGTCCTGGCCAGCTGCCGGTCGGCGACGTCGAACAGGCGCTTCACTTCCATCGCGTACCGGTCGATAGCATATTCGATCTTCTCCGGCGCATAGGCGTAGAAGTGGCCGAAGCCGCCGCCGATATACGGCGCGGAACTCATCTGCCACATCAGCCAGCTGAACGTCTCGGCCCGGCCCTTGGGATCGGGCGGGAGGAGGAAGTCGAACTTTTCGGCAAGATGCAGCAGGATCGCGCCCGATTCGAACACGCGGAAGGGTTCGGGGCCCGAACGGTCGACCAGCGCGGGGATCTTCGAATTGGGATTGATATCGACGAAGCCCGACCAGAACTGCTGGCTTTCCATGATGTTGATCGTCCAGGCGTCGTATTCCGCGTCCGCGAAGCCTGCCTCCAGCAGTTCCTCGAACATGATCGTCACCTTCTGCCCGTTGGGCGTGCCGAGCGAATAGAGCTGGAAGGGATGGCGACCGACGGGCAGCTCCCGCTCTTCGCGCGGGCCGGCGGTCGGGCGGTTGATCCCGGCAAAGCGTCCGCCGTTCTGCTTGTCCCAGGTCCAGACCTCGGGCGGGGTATAAGGTGCGTCGGCCATGTCTGCATCTCTCCTGCGCGGTATTTTCACGGTTTACCGCGCAAGGATGGCCCGGGCGCCGGCCCGGGGCAAGCGAGCAGTGCTTGGCCCGGATTCAGGGCAGCTTAAAACCCCAGCTTCATCACCCAGCCGTGCTTGTCCTCGATCGTGCCGCGCTGGATGCCGACCAGCCTGTCGCGGAACTTCTGCGTCAGCTGGCCGGGGCCGCCCGAACCGATCACGATCTCGCCATCGTGGTCGGCCAGCGTGCCGACCGGGGTGACGACCGCGGCCGTGCCGCAGGCGAAGGCTTCGACCAGCTTGCCGCTCGCCGCGTCGGCCTGCCACTGCTGGAGGCTGTAGCGTTCCTCGTGCACGTCCAGCCCTTCGTCCCGGGCCAGCGTCAACAGGCTGTTGCGGGTGATGCCGGGCAGGATCGTGCCGGTCAGCGGGGGGGTGACGATGCGCCCGTCGGCGAAGACGAAGAACAGGTTCATCCCGCCCAGTTCCTCGACCCACTTGTGCTCTTCGGCGTCGAGGAACACGACCTGGTCGTGCCCGTGTTCGATCGCTTCGGCCTGGGGGACGAGGCTGGCGGCATAGTTGCCGCCGCATTTGGCCGCACCAGTGCCGCCGAGCGCCGCGCGCGAATGTTCGCGGCAGACCCAGATCGAAACGGTGGTGGCGTTGGACTTGAAATAGTTACCCGCCGGGCTCGCGATGACGAGGTACTTGTACTTCTTCGCCGGACGGACGCCGAGGAACGGTTCCGACGCGATCATGAAGGGCCGCAGGTAAAGCGAGCCGCCTTCGACGGTGGGGTACCAGTCGCGGTCGGTGTCGACCAGCAGGCGGCACGATTCGATAAAGACCTCTTCCGGGATTTCCGGCATGGCGAGGCGCCGGGCCGAGGCGTTGAAACGCGCGGCGTTGGCGTCGGGCCGGAACATTGCCAGCCCGCCATCGGCCTGCTTGTAGGCTTTGAGGCCTTCGAACACTTCCTGCGCATAGTGGAGGACGGCAGTGGCCGGGTCGAGGCTCAGCGGCCCATAGGGGCGGACCGTCGCGTCGTGCCAGCCCTTGCCATCTTCCCAGTCGATCGTGACCATGTGGTCGGAGAAGACCGAACCGAACCCCGGATTGGCGAGCGCCGCTACCCGTGCCGCCGCATCGGTCGGCGCGGGGTGGGGAAGGCGTTCGAATGTAATGCCCGGATTGTCGGCCATGGGTGGTGGAACCTCTCATTATTCAGACGCGCGCGGGTAAGCCCATGCGCCGCTTCGCGCAAGGGGGAAGCGTGAGAGGTTCGCGATAGCGGATTTGCGTTGGCGGAAATGAGAGCGGAAATGAGAAAGGCCGCCCCGGCCCGTCCCGGGAGCGGCCTTTCGCATGGTCAGCGGCCAGGAAGTGCCGCTCACGAAGCCTTTATCGCCAAGATGGAATGTTAGCGATAATGCTCCGCGCGGAACGTAGCCGACCTCTCTGCTGAACCATGAGACATCGGATCACCTCCTTTCGCGCTGTTTAGCCAAAGTCGCCGTTTTTTGCGGCTCGCCCGGGGTTTCACCGGACTTGAGTGCAATGTGATTCATGATGCGGCGCAACACAAGTCTTGCATTGATTTTTTTTGACGTCAGAATTGCAGCTTCGGGCCAGTTATCCACTGGCCCGTTTTATTTTGTCCGGGAAGGGGATCTGGCCGCCCTAGCGGCAATCCTCGATCACGCGCGAGACTTCCGTCCAGCTCGGCAGATAGAGCGTGGCGAGACCGGACACTTCCACTGCGAAACGGCCTTTCGAAAAGGCCATGGCGTCGAGCAACGGATCGCGGGCGCTCAGCGTGACTGCGACATCGCCGTCCGAAGGCGTGGCGTCGAGCAGGCGGGTCGCGGTTTCGGTCAGCACGCGCATCGGTACCGGGTCGGATACGGCCCCGGCGCGGACAAGGGTGATCCGCCCGGCCGCGCGTTCGCAGGCCAGCGTGAACACCGGGTCACCGCCGCCTGCGCCATAGGTCGCGGCACTGCGAGTCATCCCGCCCCGGTAGGACCAGTCGCCGGGCGTGCGCGGCGCATCCATCCAGTCGGCCGGCGCGGGCGGTGGCGGCGGGGCCGGTCGTGCCGCGGGTTTCGGCGCTGGTGCGGGCGGGGCCGCGGGCTGGGGTGCGCAGGCCGCGAGCGCGAGGAACGGGGCAAGTGCGAGAGCTGGGACAAGGCGCTTGAACGTCATGGCCGCGATGATGGCGCGAAGCGGGTGCTGGCTCAAGAGGGCTATGTCGTCTATCGCCCTGTTTCATGGCCGGAAAACAACGGATCGATCAATTGCTCGTCGCGCGCGGACTGGCGGAAAGCCGGGCGCGCGCCCAGGCGCTCGTCATGGCGGGGCTCGTCATGATCGGCGACCGCAAGGCGGACAAGCCGGGGCAGCAAGTGGCGGAGGATGCGGAAATCGTCCTCAAGGGCCGCGACCACCCGTGGGTGTCGCGCGGCGGGATCAAGCTGGCCCATGCGATCGACCATTTCGGGCTCGACCCCACCGGCGCGGTGGCGATGGACGTCGGCAGTTCGACGGGCGGATTTACCGACGTCCTGCTGACCAAGGGGGCGGCCCGCGTCTTCGCGGTCGATTCCGGGACCAACCAGCTGGCGTGGAAATTGCGGCAGGACCCGCGCGTGACCGTGCTGGAACAGACCAGCGCGCGCGTGCTGACGCCTGCGATGATCGATGCGCCATGCGACTGGGTGGTCTGCGACGCCAGTTTCATTTCCCTGCGCAAGGTCCTGGAAGTGCCGCTGAAACTGGCCGCGCCGCAATGCCGCCTGGTGGCCCTCATCAAGCCGCAGTTCGAAGTCGGCAAGGGCGAAGTGGGCAAGGGCGGAGTGGTGCGCGACCCGGCGCTCCATGCCCGCGTCCGCGACGAAGTGCGCATCTGGCTGGAAGAGGAAGGCTGGCGTATCCAGGGGATCGTCGAAAGCCCGATCACCGGCCCGGAAGGCAACGTCGAATTCCTGATTTCGGCGGAGCGCGGGTGATCGCCGGGCGCATGCCGTCGCCGCGCCCCGGCGTCCCGTCTGGGAACAACGGTCAATGCCACGTTGCAAGGTGCCCGTCTCCTCGCCAATATTCACTGCGAATCATGAGGGTTTGCCGATGAGTCTCCTCGCCTCGCGCGGGCAGTTGCGGGCGAGTTTGGCCCGCTGGGCGCTGTTGCTCGTCCCGGCCGTATTGCTGGCCGGTTTCCTTTCCGGCCAATTCGCGGGCAGCGGACCGGACAATCCCTGGTTCGCAACGCTGGCCAAGCCGGCGATCTACCCGCCTCCGGCGGTTTTCCCGGTCGTCTGGGCCGTGCTCTACGTGTTGATGGGGTTTGCCTTCGCCGTGGTCTGTTCCTCGTGGGGTGCGCGCGGGCGGGGGCTGGCGATCGCGTTCTTCCTTGTCCAGCTGGCGCTCAACCTTGCCTGGGCCCCGGTCTTTTTCGGTTCGCACCGGATCTTCGGCGCGCT
>JAQVEQ010000008.1 GCA_028697875.1 Novosphingobium sp.
GGGCGGGCGGGTGAACCTGTCGCCCGCGGACGACGTGCTGATCTCGGTCGAACGGCCGCTCCGCATCGACACGTTCGAACAGATGGTCGCCTCGATCCTGTCGAAGAAGGCGTCGGCCGGATCGACTCACCTGGTGATCGACATCCCCGTCGGCCCCACGGCCAAAGTGCGCACGCAGTCCGAAGCGGTGCGCCTGCGCAAGCTGTTCGAATATGTCGCCCGTCACATGGGCATCGTGACCGACATCGTCCTGACCGACGGCTCGCAGCCAATCGGGCGCGGGATCGGCCCGGTGCTGGAAGCGCGCGACGTGATGTCCGTGCTGCGCAACGAGGAGGAAGCGCCGGAGGACTTGCGCGACCGTGCGCTGCTGCTGGCCGGCCACGTGCTGGATTTCGATCCCGCGCTGCCGGGCGGCAGGGGCTATGCCCGCGCGCTGGAACTGCTCGCTTCCGGCGCGGCGCTGGAGGCCATGGAACGGCTGATCGAAGCACAGGGCCGGCAGACCAGGGCTTACCAGCTGGGTTCCCACCAGTTCGAAGTCACGACCCGCGATGCCGGGCGCATCACGGCGATCGATTGCCACCGCATCGCCCGCATCGCCCGCCTGGCGGGCGCACCGATGGACAAGGGTGCGGGGATCGACCTGTTCCACAAGATCGGCGCCAACGTGCGCCGGGGCGAACCGCTCTACCGCATCCATGCGAGCACCGAGACCGGCCTCGGCTTTGCCCGCGAACTGGCCGAAGAGCATTCGGGCTACGAGCTGGACTGATGGATAGCGCCCTGTTCGGCTTTCCCGAATGTTCCGGGGCCGCCACGCGGCTGGCCGGGGCACTGGACATTCCCGTGCATGAGGTGGCCGTCCGCCGGTTCCCCGACGGCGAAAGCCTGGTGCGGGTGGAAAACGCGACGCCCACCGCGATCCTCTACCGCTCGCTCGACGATCCCAACGCCAAGCTGGTCGAACTGCTGCTGGCTGCTGCCGCGCTGCGCGACAATGGCGCGGCGCGCGTGATCCTGGTCGCGCCCTATCTCGCCTATATGCGGCAGGACATCGCCTTCCATCCGGGCGAAGCGGTCAGTCAGAAAGTCATCGGCGCCCTGCTGGCCCGGCATTTCGACGCGGTGGTGACAGTCGACCCCCACCTTCACCGCATCCACAGCCTCGGACAGGTCATGCCCGGCATCGCTGCCGTCGCCCTCTCCGCCGCTCCGGCCCTGTCCGCCGCACTGGACGATACGGCCGCCCCGGTAGTAGTCGGGCCGGACAGCGAATCCCGCCAATGGGTGGAAGCGATCGCCACGCCGCTCGGGCTCGACGTGCTGGTCGGCGCGAAGCACCGTCGGGGCGACCGCGAGGTATCGATCGCCATCGACGGCATCGGCGAAGTCGCCGGGCGCAAGGCGGTTCTGGTCGACGATGTCATCGCCAGCGGCGCCACTCTGATCGAAGCGGCACAACTGCTGCGCGATGCCGGAGCGATCGCGGTTGAGGCGCTGGCGACCCATTGCCTTGCCAGTGCGGACGATCTTGCCCGCATGAAAGCCGCCGGGATTACCCGCGTGCGCTCCACCGACAGCGTCGCGGGGCCGACCGCCACGATCCCGCTCGCCCCGCTGCTTGCCGCAGCCATCCGCAACGAAGGATTGATCGCATGAGCCAGAGCCCCACCCTGACCTTCCACGGAGCGGCGCATACCGTGACCGGATCGTGCATGGAATTCGCCTTCGGCGGGAAGTCGATCCTCGTCGATTGCGGCATGTTCCAAGGCTCGCGTTCGCTCGAAGTGCTCAACACAGGCAATTTCGACTTCGACCCCCGCAAGATCGCCGCCGTGCTGCTGACCCATGCCCACATCGACCACAGCGGACTGCTGCCCAAGCTGGTCGCGCGCGGTTACAAGGGGCCGATCTACTGCACCCAGCCGACCGCGGACCTGCTCGAATACATGCTGGCCGACGCGGGACGCATCCAGGAAGCCGACACGGAACGGCGCAACCGCCGCCGCGACCGCGCGGGCGAGGAGCCGTTCGATCCGGTCTATACCGAGCAGGACGCACTGAAGGCATGGCGGCAATGCCGCCCCGTGGCGCTGGAAGAATGGTTCGAACCCGCGCCCGGTTTCCGCGCGCGGCTGTGGAACGCAGGCCATATCCTCGGCTCGGCATCGATCGAACTGGAAATCGACGGCGTGCGCACGATCTGTTCGGGCGACATCGGCCCGGACAACAAGGCCTTCCAGCTCGATCCCCAGGGGCCGTCAGGCTTCGACTACGTCGTCTGCGAAAGCACTTACGGCGACCGCCGTCGCGACAAGGTGACGATTGCCGAGCGGCGCAAGCTGCTGGAAGCGGAAGTCCGGGCCGCGATCACGCGGGGCGGCAACCTCGTGATCCCGACATTCGCTCTGGAACGGACGCAGGAACTGCTGCTCGACCTCGATTTCCTGCTCTGCTCGGACGCGATTCCCAATGTTCCCGTCTTCATCGATTCCCCGCTGGCCAACCGGACGACGGGCGTTTTCGCGCGTTATTCCAAGGAACTGGAAGATACCGGCGGGCGCAACGTGTTCAAGCACCCCTCGTTCCACTTCGTCAACGACGTGCAGGAATCGATCCGCCTCAATTCGATCTCGGGCGCGATCATCATGGCCGCATCGGGCATGTGCGAGGCGGGCCGTATCCGCCATCACCTGGCGCACAATCTCCACCGGCGGGATTCGACAGTGCTGTTCGTCGGCTACCAGGCGCAGGGCACGCTCGGCCGGGTGATCCTGGATGGGGCAAAGGCGGTGCGCATTTCGGGTACGGATGTCCGCGTGCGGGCCCAGATCCGGCGGATCGACAGCTATTCCGCCCATGCCGACCAGAGCGAACTGCTCGCCTGGATCGCCGAGCGCGGACCGATCGCCGGCAGCCTGTTCCTCGACCACGGGGAAGAAACGGGACTGGAGGAAATGCGCCGGGAACTGCAACGGCGCGAACCGGAACTGAACGTGCGTCTGCCGGAAATCGGGGAAACCTACGCCCTGATCCCCGGCAAGGCCGCCAAGCGCACCGCCACCGGCAACGAGGAGATCAAGCAGGCGCTGGGACGCGATTGGCAGAACAGCTACGCCGACTTCATTACCGGATTGCGGACGGACCTGGGCCGTATCCGCAGCGCGAAGCAGCGGCAGAAAGCGATCGAGGAAATGCGCCGTGTGCTCGAATCCTATACGGAGCACCGGAACAACCGCCAGCACCACGGCGCGCATTGAAGCTGCAGCATTCCGCCAGCCGCCCCTTGCCCCTCACAGCAAGGAGGCGGCCCGGACCTTAGCCCGCGCTGTCGGACGCCCGGCCGGCCCATTCGTCGGCAGCGGCCAGCAGGTTTATCACTTCCGCATCGTCGGTCTGGGAAAAGTCCCGGTAATGCGCCCCCACGGCGTAGAAGGGGGCCGGCGTCGTCAGGCAGACCACTTCGTCGCACAAGGGCGCCAGCTCATGCAGGGACGAGGCCGGTGCCACCGGCACGGCCAGCACGATCCGTGCCGCGCCTGCCTGCGCCAGCGCCTGCAAGGCGGCGCGAACCGTGCCGCCCGTGGCAATCCCGTCATCGGTCACCACCACTGTCCGTCCCGAGAGCGGGATGGCCGGACCGGTACGGTAGACTGCCCGGCGGCGTTCAAGCTCGGCCAGCTGGCGGGCTACTTCGCGTTCGATATAGGCTTCGTCCGCGCCGACCAGCTTCGCCGTGTTCTCGTCGATCACGACTTGCGGCACGGCCCCGTCCACCAGCGCGCCGATGCCGTATTCCTCGTGCCCCGGCGCACCGATCTTGCGCACCAGCAGGATGTCGAGCGGCGCCCCGAGCGCCCAGGCCACTTCGAAACCGACCGGCACCCCGCCACGCGGCAGGGCGAGGACGACAGGTTCCGCCAGTTCCAGTTCCCGCACCGCCTCGGCCAGCAGGCGGCCAGCCTCGCGCCGGTCGGCAAAACGGTCCGGCATGTTCATTGCCCGTCCCCTTGCAGATATTTGCGGAACCATGCGCTGGCCAGCGTGACCACTTCGTCGAGCGTGCCCGGTTCCTCGAACAGGTGCCCCGCCCCCGGGACGATCACCAGTTCCCGTTCGCAGTGCATCGCGTCGTGGGCGGCCCGGTTGAGATCGATGACAATACCGTCGAGGCCACCGACGATCAGCAGGGTCGGCACGGCGACTTGCGCCAATGCGCCGACCCCGGCGAGATCGGGCCGACCGCCGCGCGACACGATCGCGGCAATGCGCGGGTCGCCGGCGGCGGCCTTCAGCGCCGCCCCCGCCCCCGTGCTGGCTCCGAAATAGGCCGTACGCAGATGCGCCGTCCGCATGTTGGCCGCAGCCCAATCCACCGCCAGCCGCAAGCGCGACGCCAGCAGGGCGATATCGAAGACATTGCGCCGGTCCCGCTCTTCCTCGGGCGTCAGGAGGTCGAGCAGCAGAGTCGCGAATCCCGCATCGCGCAACCGGGCCGCCACGTAGTTGTTGCGCGGGGAAAGCCGCCCGCTGCCGCTGCCATGGGCGAAGACGACCAGGCCGCGCGCCTCGTCGGGCACGCCGAGATAGGCCTTGAGCGCGGGCGCATTGCCGACAGTGACTTCATGGCAGCCGGGAGGAGGCTCGGGCGCGCTCATAAGCCGAACGGCCAGGTTTCGGGCGCGCCATGCGGGCGCTCCAACCCGAGCGGGGTAACGGCCTGCGTTTCCTCGAACCATACATAGGCGTCGAACTGGTCGGCCAGGACGGCTTCGAAATAGTGGCTCATCCGTTCGGTCTGCGGACGATAGACCACGCCGATTGCCCGTTCCAGCAATTGCTGGGACAGGGCCGAAGCCAGTTCGCCGCCTTCTTGCCCGCGCCAATCGGTCAGGGTCCGGGCAAGGCCCGTATGACGGAAGGCCCCTTCCCAGCTATCGTCGCGCGCGGGACGGACCTGCATCACATGCATGTTCGCGCCCCAATCGGATGCGGCGGCCACGGTTCCCCGGTCGGTGCCGAAACCGATCAGCACCGCCTGGTCGCCATAGGCGGTGCGCGCCAGTTCCCCGATGTTGAATTCGCCCTGCCAGCCCATCGCCGTGGCGGAGGCATTGCCGACATGCGAATTGTGCGCCCAGATCACGGCGCGGGCATCCTTGTGATGCGCCATCAGGCCCTGCAGGGTTTCGAACATGTGCCGGTCGCGCAGGTTCCAGCTGTCGACCGCGCCGCGATACATCGAGCGGTAATAGCGTTCCGCCGCGCGGACGATACGCGCATTCTGCTCGGCATCGAAATAGGCCTCCCCATCCCGGGGGCCATCATGCGCGATCAGTTCCATCCGCCGCGCAAGCAAGTCGCCGAGCTGCGCCACGACCGCATTCTCGCAAGCGCCCAGATCGCCATATTCGACAGCACGCCCGTAATGCTGGGGTTCGTCCTGCCATGGGGTCAGGCAGCCGTAACGGCGGCGCGCCTCGTCCACGCCTTCGGGGCAATGGGAGGCGAGGTATCCGATCACCGCATGGATCGATTCCCCGAGGCTGTAGACGTCGAGCCCGCGCATGCAGACCCGCTGCTGTTCCGGCAATTGCGCATTGTGGCCGCGCAGCCAGTCGGCAAAGGCCAGCACTTCCTGATTGCGCCACATCCAGGTGGGGAAACGCGCGAAGGGGTCGCCGCGCCGGGGACGCGCGGCATTGTGGCGGACGTAATCGTCGATCCGGGCGATGTCGGGCCAGTCACCTTCCACCGCCACGATGTTGAACCCGTGCTTCTCGATCAGCCGCCGCGTGATCTGGGCGCGCGCGGTGTAGAATTCGTGCGTGCCATGCGTCGCTTCGCCCAGCAGCACGACCCGGGCATCGCCGAAACGATCGAACGCGTCGGCGAAATCGTGCGAGTCCGGGCTGGGAAGGTTTTGCGCATGGCCGCGCAACAGGCTGGACAGTTCCGCACCGGTTGCCGGGAAGGATGCATGCACGGACATGGCTCGGCCTCGCATAAGCTACCGCCAACTTCCGCGAATCCGCATATGCGGACCGCAGCGGCAACAGCTTATATCCTCTTGGCCGAGGCGCAAAGGGGCGACATTGACGCCGGTCAATCCGGCGCCCCCCCCGAAGCCGGATTGCGGCTGCGCCCTACTTGGCGGCGAAAATCATGTGCCCCGGCCCCACACGGTCCAGCACTTCGCCGATATCGTTGCGGCTGACCGCGAAGCAGCCCTGGCTGCGCCCGACCCGGCCTTGCGAACGCGCCATGTCGCGACTCACATAGGCCGCGCCGTGGATCACGATCGCACGCTCGAAGGCATTGTTGTTTTCCGGATCGAGCCCGTGCAACCGCCGCGACTGCCCATGCTTGCCGTAATAGGTCGTGCCGGTGACATAGCTGCCGCTGGACGAGGCGTTGGAGCCCGGCCGGTTCGAAAACTGCTGGACCCAGCCGCTGTTCGCCGGGTCGGACCCGCGCCCGTGCGAAACGAGATAGGACGTCGCGATCCGGCCGTTGCCCACATCCACGAGATGGAAACGCGCCTCGCGCGAGGGGGCGGAAAAATCGACGATGCCAATGAGGTCGCGATTCAGGATTTTCGACCGGTGGCTATCGAGAGCGGCCATTGCCTGGGGGAGCAGGTTGGGCCTATTGGCGGACTTGACCTCCGCGAAAGCGCGTGGCGACACCAAACCTGCGGACCCGGCGGCAAAGGCACCGAGAAACAAACGCCTGTTAAGCTTCATCAATTGCGATCCCGAAATTATTCTTGATCCAAATATGGGACATTGCGACCATTCTGCAACACTAGGGAGTGTCAACCACCGTGAAACGAGGCCTGCTTGCGATAATTGCCCTGATTTCCTGCGCAGCGGCAGTGCCACCCAATGACGCGGCCAGCCGACCGGCGAGCTTGTGGTCCTATTCCAATATTTCCGCATTGCGCCGCTGGATCGCCATGGCCCCCGCCGACGCCCTGCCCCTGTTGTCCACCACGCAACTCGACAAGGCCATGGCCAGCGCCAACGACGATGCGATCGGGCGGGAGGCCAACGCGCTCGCGCTCAAACTCGCGAAAATGCACCTTCTGGGCGCGGCTGGCAGTGCCGAACGGGCTGGCTGGCATATCGTCGATACGGACCGGACGGTCGACCTTGGCGCGCTGCTGGACGGGGCGCTGGCCAGTGGCACGCTCGACACCTTCTATGCCGGCCTGCGTCCGCGCCACCCCGACTACACGGTGCTGCGCAGCGCCTATGCCAGCGAAACCGACCCGGAACGGCATGCGACAATCGGCCGCAACATGGAACGCTGGCGCTGGATGCCGCAATCGCTCGGCCCCAACTATGTCCTGGTCAACGCCGCCCTGTTCGAGGCCGACCTGTGGCGTGGCGGACAGCGCGCAGGCACCTGGCCGGTGATCGTCGGCAAGAAAAGCACGCCGACGCCGATATTCAATGCGACCATCACCGGCGTGATCCTCAATCCCTGGTGGGAAATTCCGGCCAGCATCGTGCGCGAGAGCGTCGGCGGGCTAGTCCGCCGCAATCCCTCGCTGGCGCGGGCGCGGGGCTATGTCTGGGGCGGCGGACGCTACCGCCAGCAGCCGGGTCCGAACAATGCGCTGGGCCAGATGAAACTGGTCATGCCCAATCCCTACAGCGTTTACATGCACGACACGCCCAGCAAGCACCTGTTCGAACGCGAAGTGCGGGCCTTCAGCCACGGATGCATCCGCACCGGCGATGCGATCGGCTATGCCGCGACCCTGCTCGACGGCGTGAAGACGCGCGAGGAAGTGGACGCCATCGTCGCTTCGCGCAAGACAACCTCGATCCCGCTGGCCCGCAGCCTGCCGATCTACGTCGCCTATTTCACAGCCGCCACCGACGCCAACGGGAATCTCGTGATCCAGCCGGATATCTATGGGCGCGACCGGCGGATAGAAGTGGCAGCGGCTCCTCCGGCGGGAGGCTGCGCCGCGGGATAACGCCACACTGCCTGACACAATCGTCTTGCATGGACGGCGCATCGACGGAAACATGGGGACCGCATGCCCACTATTGCCACGCTGACACTGAACCCGACGATCGACACCGCCTACGAGGTCGACAAGGTCATTCCCACGCACAAGATGCGCACGCGCACGGAACGCTATGATCCGGGCGGTGGCGGCATCAATGTCGCCCGGGTCTTCGTCCGCCTCGGCGGCAATGCCCGCTGCTATTACCTGTCGGGCGGAGCCACCGGGATCGCGCTGGACGGGCTGCTCGACCTCCACCAGCTCGTGCGGAGCAAGATCCCCATCGCCGGGGCAACCCGCGTCAGTTCGTCGATCTTCGACCGGGAGACGGGCAAGGAATACCGGGTGGTGCCGTCCGGCCCCACGATCGCGCAGGAAGAATGGCAGGCCTGTCTGGACCGGCTGGCCGAAGCCCGTTGCGACTATCTCGTCATGAGCGGTTCGCTGCCGCCCGGCGTACCCGACGATTTCTATGTCCTGGCGGCGGCCGCTGCCGCGCGCCAGGGGATCAAGGTCGTGCTGGACAGTTCCGGCGCAGGCCTGCGCGAAGGGCTGGCCGGGGGGAACATCCACCTCGCCAAGCCGAGCCTCGGCGAGCTGCGCCAATTGACCGGCCTGGCGCTGGATAGCGAAGCCGAAGTCGCCGCCGCGGCAATGGGCCTCGTCGAACGGGGAAGCGTGGAACTGGTCGCGGTCACCATGGGCCATGAAGGAGCCATGCTGGCCAGCAAGGCGGGGACCATGTCCCTGCCCGCCCTGCCGATCGAAGCGCAAAGCGCGGTCGGCGCGGGCGACAGCTTCGTTGCCGGCATGGTATTCGCCCTCGCCAGCGGGCACAGTCCGGAAGAGGCCTTCCGTTACGGCATCGCCGCCGGGTCGGCCGCGGTCCTGACTCCCGGCACCGACCTTGCCCGCCCGGACGACATCCACCGCCTGCTCCCGCAGGTCGGAGCGGCCTGACCGGCCGTCCAAGGGACACGCATACGCAAAGCCCCGCCGGTGCGGCTACGCACCGGCGGGGCCTCATGGCTCCATGGTCGACGCGGAGCCCGAGCTCAGGCGGCCTCGCGCATTTCGCGCGGCCCCGGGGCCTCGGCCGGATAGGCCACCGGCTCACCCAGGTCGTAAGTCGCACTGAGCAGACCGATGAAGGCCCGGTCATGCAACGGATCGGAAGGCACTTCGAACGTCAGGCCCTGACGCCGCAAGTCGGCCACGAACATCTCGAACACGCGCTCGTGCGTGAGATCGTCCTTGTGTTCGAGCACCGTTTCGAGCTCCGCCTTGTCCATGAAGACATCGGCGCTCCAATGCAGAAGAAAGCGGATTTCCTCGTCGGCGACGCGGTCGATCACCTTGCCGTCGGTGGTCATCAGCCAGCCGTCGGATTCCGGGTCGGCACCGAGCATCGACTGGAAGGCAAGGCCCGCCGGATGGCGGCGCTCGACCGGGCCGTTGCCCTCGCCCCGGTGGAACATCATCTCGTTCTCGACCACGACGCCCTTGTTCCACACCGGGGTGGGAACGCGCGCCGGGGCACTGCGGATGCCGTTCGGCCAATACGTGAAGCCGCCGCCGATATCGCCACGGTAGAACCAGCTGACGATCTGCGCCTTCTTCTTCTGGAAATCGCGGAACAGCCCGCTCTTGGCCATGGTGTTCATCAGCCAGACCGGCGAATTGGTGTGGCTGATGCCACGGAATTCGGCGGCATCGAGATGGCCCGGGTCGAAGTTCTCGCACGCGCCGTTCATATTGAACAGCAACTGGTCGGGCAGCGCATACTGCGCGCCCCAGTAATTGCGGACGCGGGCCAGAAAGTCCGAATTGTAGAAGGCGTCTTCCAGCTCGGGATAGAGGCACACGCTGTCCTTGGCGAGATAGCCACGGAACGTCGGCGTCACGAAAGCGTCGAGCGAAGGTTCGACACCTTCCGGCATCGCGCCGGACATCGTCGCGATCAGTTCCTCGACCGAGGCGAAGTGCTGCGCGATGATGGTTTTCCACGGCCCTTCGCGGCGCACCACTTCGATCACGCGGCGGTACTGGTCGTCGGTGTAGGGGTTGTCGAACAGGCTCGGCGGCGCATGCGGCACGATTCTGGCGGCCAGTTCGGCTTTTCTTGCTTCGGTGTTCATCCTGGTTTCTTCCCTTGGTTTCGGTTGTTCTCGATCGGTCAGACGCGGGCGGTTTCGGGAGTGACTTCCGAAACCGACATGATGTGTTCTTCGTAGCCCGGGAAAACGTAGTCGAATTCGATCACGAGCCCTTCGGCGAGCGGCCCGTCGACGATCAGGTCGGTCGCGCAGAAGGCCTGCACGCCGTTGCGGCCGAAGGTGTAGCGGGTGACGCCGTTGTAGATGGGAGAAGCGTCGAGCCGTTCGTCGATCTCGGGATTGCCCGGCAGCGCGCGGTTGACGACAATCTTGAGCCGGTCCGCGAAACGCGGATCGTTCGCCTCGAGATCCTTGAGCTTGAGGAACACCTGCTCGAGGAATTCGAGCGAGTCGACAAGGAACCCGACATGCAGTTCACGTTCGGGATCGATCGCGTTCGCTTCGTGGAAAGCCTTCACGACCGGATCGGGATCGGCGGTATCCATGCCCAGGGCCGCGCGGGCCTTGTCGATCATCGCCTGGGTCTGCGGCGTATAGGGGCTGAGATAGACGATATTGTTCGGATAGTTGATGTCGTGCGCATTCGAGGTGAAGCGATAGAACGTCCCGCCATAGGGCAGGTCCATTTCCTGCGTGCGGACAAGGCCGCAAGCTTCGAGCAGCAGAGCCGCCGCTTCGCCGTCGCCATCCTTGCGCGGGTAATGCAGGTTCACATGGCTGATGCTCTGGGTGACTGTCGAACGCTCGATCTCGTCAAATTTCATGATCCAGTCCTCTCCTGGCCGTACCGGCCGCCAAACGCATACCGGCCGGCATTCCACCAGCCGCAGGAAAGGCGTTCTGCATGGGGTCTGCGACGCACTCGCAGCCGCTATGCGGTCGACCTCTCCCGAAATTGGCGAAGACGTGAAACCTTCACGGCTCTGCGCAATCGCATTGCGATTACACTCCGCCCCCCGTTCGTCACATTGACTTGCGTCAAAATGAAACGGTGTGTTGCATTTAATCGGGCCGGACCGGCACTGGCAAGGACGGCAACAGGCCGGCCGGTTCACACGGTGCGAACGCAAGCCGCAAGTGGCGGAAAACCGCCGATTGCAAGATAAAATGAAAACGGGGCGGAAGGCCAAGCCCCCCGCCCCGCATCGTGTCGAACCGGACTTGCGTCAGTCCGCGCTGGCACCGAAGCGATAACGCAACGAGGCACCGTACATGCGCGGTTCGCCATAAAGCGATTCGA
Organism: Novosphingobium sp.; assembly: GCA_028697875.1. Taxonomy (GTDB): domain Bacteria; phylum Pseudomonadota; class Alphaproteobacteria; order Sphingomonadales; family Sphingomonadaceae; genus Caenibius. Next base: position 11,384 of record JAQVEQ010000008.1, read on the forward strand.
CGAAGCCGGAGCTGCCCGACAGGCCGGTGTAGGCATACGTGCGGTAGGTCTTGTCGGTCACGTTGGTGCCGAACACGCGCAAGTCGAAGTTAGAACCCATGATGCCGTTCCACTCGAAAGAGAGATCCAGCTTGCCATAGGAGTCCATCAGCGCCAGCGGGTCGCCGGCAAGCGGACGCGTGGCCGAAGTGTAGACCTTGTCCACCCAGCTCCAGTTCGCGCCGAAGACCAGCGTCCCCGCATCGCCTCCAAGCGGCACTTCGTAACGGGCATTCAGGTTTATCAGGTTCTTCGGCGTCAGCTGGAACGGAGCGCAGGTGAAATCGTAAGTCTGCGGCACGCCATAGGTGAGCGGCTCGATACCGTCGCAGGTAAAGACCTTGGTCTCGAAGCCGCTGCCGCTCAGGTCCTGGGTGAACTTCTTGTACTTGGCGTCGATATAGGAATAGGTGCCCGAAAGACGCAGGCCTTCCACCGGCTGCAGCACCAGTTCGAGTTCGACACCGGTCATCCGCGCCTTCTGGGCATTGAAGATGATGGCGCCCTGATCCAGACCGGTCTGGTTGCCGAGCAATGCACAGCGCGGATCCGGATCCGCCGTGAGGCATGTATTCGGCGTGTTCAGCGCCGCCGCCCGCTGGATATCCGAGTAATCCAGGCGGAAGACGTTGGCATTGAAGCGCACCGGCATCGAACCGAGTTCGAAGTCCGACTTGAAGCCGGCCTCGTAACTGGTCACATATTCCGGAGCTGCCGACATCGTATTGATGTCCGGGCTGGTATAGTTGAACGCGCCCGCCTTGTAACCGCGCGTCACCTTGCCATAGACGAGCAGGTTGCGATTGGCCTGATAGTCGAGACCGACCGTCCAGGTCGTCGCCGCCGACTTCAGCTTGTGGTGCAGCACGGTCGGGTAAAGGACATAGTTGCCGGCATAGCGGGAGCCATCCGTCTTGTCCCACGTCCGGCGGATACCGCCAGTCAGTTTCAACCCGTCGAGGCTCGGCGCGAAGGCACCGAAATCGAGCGAGGCCTGGGCGAACAGCGCCTTGGCCGTAGTGGTAATGGCATAGAAGCCCGCCGCACTGCGGTTGGCGGCGTTGAACGAGCCGGTTGCCTGGAGACCTTCGGGTTTCTGCTTGGAATAGAATCCACCGAGCACGTACTGGAACTTCTTGTCGAGCGCCGACCCCTGCAACTGCAGTTCCTGGCTGAACAGGCTCTGGTCGGTGATGTTGACCTCGTCACCTGCCTGGCCAACCAGCCAGGCTGGCGCTTCGGCGCTGGCCGCAGCCGTCGTGAAGGGTTCATTCTGCGACAGGATCGGCAGAATCGAGCCGTCGAGGTCCCAGGCGTAATTCTGCTTGAGGCGCTGATAACCGGTGATGCTCTTGACCAGCATCGTGTCGGACAGGTCGATGCTCAACGCATTGACGATGCCCCAGCCCTTGGTCTTTTCGAAGTCGTCCTGGTTCTTGGCGATCTTGCGCGGCCCGAGCTTGGCTTGCTGATCGAGGATCTGCTGGGCCACCGCATTGCCGGTTTCGAAGAAGCCGACGTAGGGCCCGCTGTTTCCGGCGAGCAGCGCAGTATAGGCACCAGCCAGCGATGTGACCGTCATATCGCCTGCTCCGTATGTGCCTGCGGGGAACACGCCGCCGTTCATGCCGCGGAAGCCGTCGAAAACGAAACCCGAGCCGTTGTCGTGCGACTTGCCATAATAGGCGACGAGGTTGTCTTCGATCCCGTCGGTCGGCGTGAAGCGCACGGCGAAGCGCGCATGCCACATGTGCCGGTCGTCGTAGTCCTTGCCCGCGTATCCGCTGTTGGGATTGCACCCGCCCAAATTGCCGAATGCCGGCGGGGCGCAGACCACGTTGAACTGGTAGCCGCCATCCACGCTATAGGCCTGCGGGCCGACATCCTTGGTATAACCGTCGCGGTCGACCTTCTTGAAGGATGCGCGGATCGCCAGCTTGTCCTGGACCACGGGCAGGTTGATCGCGCCCTCGAATTCGAGGTCGTTGTAGTTGCCGTACTGGACCTGCATGTAGCCGTCGAATTCGTTGGTCGGCTTCTTCGGCCCGAGGAGCACCGCGCCGCCTGTCGTGTTACGGCCGAACAGCGTGCCCTGCGGCCCGCGCAGGACCTGCATCGATTCGAGATCGAAGAACGTGCCCGGCGCGCCCTGGATGGCGGTGATGCCGCCCTGAATCAGGGGCACATCGTTGAAATAGTTCACCACGCCGACCGGCGAGAGGTAGGTCTGGCCCTGGCCGCGAATGACCACGACTTCGACGTTGCGCTGGTTGCCGCCCGACGAAATGAACAGCGACGGCACCTTGCCGGTCAGGTCGGCGGCGCTGTTGATGCCCAGTTCGCGGATCTGCTCGCCCGTGACGGCGGTAACGGCGACCGGGACGGTCTGGCTGCTTTCCTCGCGGCGGTTGGCGGTCACGATGATGTCGGCAATGCCCTTGCCGCTCGTGCTGCTCGCCTGCGCTTCGCCATTGTCCTGCGCATAGGCGGAAGGCGCCGCGAAGGCCCCCAGCGCCAGCGTCAACGCAGTCGACGCACAAAGGATGTTCTTGCTGCCTGTCATCACGCTCTCCCTAGATATGACTATAAATAATATAATGATTTTATTGTATTTTTATCCTGCGGACATTGTCAGGAGAGAGAGGACGGAAATCATCGTACTACAGGGATGGAACAGCGCACACGAAGCACATGGGCCGGCCGCACTGCGGAGCGAGCCGGCTTCGCCATTCCTGTCATTGGGCCGATGAAATCGTTCCCCCCTCCCGCAACGAACCTTCAGGTGCGCGGAATATAGACAGTTGTACTATACAGGGGGCTGCTAACGGGAGCGTTCCGTCATTCCGGAAAAATCGCTGCCGGGGGCCATTTGCGGCTATCCCGCAACAGGGCGCTGGACAGGGAAAGACCAACGCGGAACCCGGCCGACGGAAATCGTCGTGAACCGGGTGGAGGCCCGAGCCGGAATCGAACCGGCGTATACGGATTTGCAGTCCGCTGCGTCACCACTCCGCCATCGGGCCTCATCCCAAAAGCTGTGGGTTGGCGGCCCCTAGCGAAGCCAGCGCGCCAAGGCAATCGCTTTGAATACGGGAAATGTCTTTGAAGCGGTGGAGCCGCGCACCGCGCGCGGCTCCACCGATCCGGTCAGGCCGCCGAACTGTTGACGCCCATCGACTGCAGGTAACGCTTCACGTTGCGTGCTGCCTGGCGCAGGCGCTGTTCGTTTTCGACCATGGCGATGCGGACGAAACCTTCGCCGTCCTCGCCATAGCCGACACCCGGCGCGACCGCGACTTCGGCATGGGTCAGCAGCTGCTTGGAAAATTCCAGGCTGCCCATGTCCTTCAGTTGCGGCGGCAGGGGGGCCCAGCAGAACATCGAAGCCTTGGCCGGCGGGATATCCCACCCGGCGCGCCCGAAGCTCTCGACCAGCACGTCGCGCCGCTTCTGGTAGAGCTGCCGGTTCTTCTCGACGATATCCTGCGGCCCGTTCAGCGCCGCGCAGGCCGCGGCCTGGATCGGGGTGAACGCGCCGTAATCGATATAGCTCTTCACCCGGGTGAGCGCCGCGATCAGTTTCTGGTTGCCCACCGCGAACCCCATGCGCCAGCCGGCCATGGAATAGGTCTTGCTCATCGACGTAAACTCGATCGCCACGTCCTTGGCCCCCGGAACCTGGAGGATCGAAGGCGTCGGATTGCCGTCGTAGTAAAGCTCCGAATAGGCAAGGTCCGACAATATCCAGACCTTGTTCTCTTTCGCCCAGGCGACCAGCTTCTCGTAGAATGCAAGGTCGACCACTTCGGCCGTCGGGTTGGACGGATAGTTGACGATCAGCACGCTCGGCCGCGGCACGGTGAAAGCCATCGCCTTTTCCAGCGATTCCCAATAGCGTTCGTCCGGTGTTGTCGGCACCGAACGGATCGTCGCCCCGGCAATGATGAAACCGAATGTGTGGATCGGGTAGCTGGGATTGGGCGCCAGCACGACATCGCCCGGCGCGGTGATCGCGGAAGCCAGCGTCGCCAGCCCTTCCTTCGAACCGAGCGTGACCACCACTTCGCGTTCCGGGTCGAGTTCGACCCCGAAGCGGCGGGCATAGTAATTGGCCTGGGCACGGCGCAGGCCGGGGATGCCCTTGGACTGCGAATAGCCGTGCGCGTCGGGCTTCTGCGCCACTTCGCACAGCTTGTCGATCACGTGCTGGGGCGGCGGCAAATCCGGATTGCCCATGCCGAGGTCAATGATGTCGCGTCCCGCTTGGCGTGCTGCTGCTCGCATCGCGTTGACTTCGGCGATGACGTAGGGCGGCAGGCGCTTGATGCGGTAAAACTCGTCTTCCATGACCTCTTGAATCCAATTGCGCCGGCGGAATTGCCGGACGCTGCTGACTCTAGGCGATAAATGCCGTCACGCAAATGGCGTTTCGCCTTGCATCGTGACCGGGTGAGCTGCCACATATCCTCGTAGAGAGCACGACAATACGCGCACAGGCAGAGTAACCCGATGGCCGACAAGCAATCCGACATAGGCGCACTGGTCAGCCAATTGCTTTCCATCCAGGGAGAGGCGGCCCAACACTGGTTCAACCAGATGCTGCCGGACACGGCACGCAAGCTGCCCGATCCGGGCGACATGGCCGATTGGTTCGACGTCGCCCGGCGGTTGCAGAACATGTGGCTGGAATTCCAGGAACAGCGCGTGGCCGCGGGGCTTCCGCCCAATCCTTTCGCCGACCCGTCCAAGTGGATCCAACTGGCTACCCGGCTCTATCGCCAATCGCCCTTTGCCGATCAGCAACAGCAGGAAAAGATATGGGCCGACGGGCTCGCCCTGTGGGAGAACGTCCTCGGCCAATACGGCGTGGGGCCCAAGGCGGAGGAAGCCGAAAAAGGCGCGAAGCCCAATCTCCCGCGTGAAGATCGCCGCTTTGCCGATCCGAAATGGCGCGACCAGCCGTTCTTCGCCGTCGTTCACCAGACCTACCTGATGATCGCCGAACAGCTCGAAGCGATTGTCGACTCGATCGACGGGTTGTCGGACGAAAGACGCGAACAGATGCGTTTCGTCACCCGCGTTCTGGTCGAAGCGCTAAGCCCGGCCAATTTCCCGCTGACCAATCCCACAGTGCTGGAACGCACGCTGGAAACCAAGGGCGAGAACCTCGTCAAGGGGATGGAGCACCTGCTGACCGACCTCAAGCGCGGCCAGCTGACCCATACGCAGCCGGGCGCGTTCAAGCTGGGCGAGAATATCGCGGTGACGCCGGGCGACATCGTCTACCAGACGCCGCTGTTCCAGCTCATCCAGTACAAGCCAACCACCGAACAGGTCCTGGAAACGCCGCTGGTGATCTTCCCGCCGTGGATCAACCGTTATTACATTCTCGACCTCAACCCGAAGAAGAGCTTCATCCGCTGGGCGGTCGAACAGGGGCTGACCGTGTTCGTCGTTTCCTGGAAATCGGCCGATTCCAGCATGGGCGGCCTGACTCAGGACGACTACATCCGCGCCCAGATCGAGGCGATCGACGTCGTGCGCAAACGGCTCCGGGTGCCTTCGGTCCACACGCTGGGCTATTGCGTGGCGGGCACGACGCTGGCTGCGACGCTGGCAGTGCTCGCCCGCCGGGAGCAGGCCGACAAGGTCGCCAGCGCGACGTTCTTCACCGCGCAAGTCGACTTCGAGAACGCCGGCGACCTCAAGCTGTTCGTCGACGACATCCAGCTCAAGTTCATCGAGCAGCTGAGCGAGGACGGCTATCTCGACGGCCGTTACCTTGCCGCCACTTTCAACCTGTTGCGCGGGCGTGACCTGATCTGGAACTACGTCGTCAACAATTACCTGCTGGGGGAAGATTACCCGGCCTTCGACCTGCTTTACTGGAACGGCGACACGACCAACCTGCCGGCGCGCTGGCACAAGGAATACCTGCGCGACCTCTATCGCGACAACAAGCTCGCCATTCCCGATGCCTTGAGCGCCGACGGCACCCCGATCGACCTGACCCGCATCCATACGCCGGCCTATATCCAGGCGGGGCGGGAAGACCACATCTCGCCGCCGGACAGCGTATTCCGCATGACCCGGCACTTGCGCGGGCCGACCCGTTTCGTGCTGGCCGGTTCCGGCCATATCGCCGGCGTGATCAATCCGCCCTCGGCCAACAAGTACCAGTACTGGCTCAACGGGGAACCATGCGGAACGCTCGAGGAATTCACTGCCGGGGCCACCGAATATCCGGGCAGCTGGTGGCCGGACTGGATCGACTGGATCCGCTCGCACGGGGCCGGGACAGTAGCGGCCAAGGGCAAGCGCAAGCCCGGCGGGAAGAACGACGAAGTAATCGAACCGGCCCCCGGCCGTTACGTGACGGCACGCTGACAGGCGGCATTGTTACACTTTTGTGCACTGCACAAAAAATCCTTGACTTCGGAATTGCGACTCTTATTTTGTGCACTGCAACATGACCCGCATTGCGGGAACGAAGTGCAAGGAGCGAGCATGCCCGACGATAGCGAAAGCAAGGCCGCCGCTGCGGCCGAAAAAGCCTATGCCGATGCAGCGGCTAGCGTGAAGGCTGCCGAAACCGCCAAACCCGAAGCAGTCGAAACGTCGCCGCAGGCGGCACCGGCCCCCGAAGTTCCGGCCGAACCCAAGGCAGCAGCTCCGGCCGCGGAAGCCAAACCGGCCCCGGTCAAGAAGGCCGCTCCGGTCAAGAAGGCTCCTGTGAAGAAGCCTGCCGTTTCCAAGACTGCCGCTCCGGCCAAGCCTGCCGCGAAAGCCCCGGTGAAGAAGGCGGCCCCGGCGAAGAAGGCCGCTCCGGCCAAGCCCGCCACCAAGAAACCCGCGCCGGTCAGCAAGGCCAAGCCTGCCGCACCGAAGCCTGCCGTTAAATCTGCCGAACCTGTCCTGACCATCCCCCAACTCAAGGAAAAGATCATGGCCACCGCCAGCAAGAAGAAAGACCTCTCGAAGATTTTCGAAGGCGCCGTCAGCACCGTGAAGACCAAGGCCAAGGAAGCTTACGCCAAGGGTAGCGCCGTGGCCGGCGAAATGGGCACCCTTTCCAAGGGCAACATCGAAGCCGTCGTCGAATCGGGCAAGATCCTCGCCACCGGCATGAAGGACATCGGCGCCGATTGCATCGCCGAAACCAAGGGCGCTTACGAAACCGCGACTGACGACTTCAAGAAGCTCGCCGCCATCAAGTCGCCGACCGAGCTGTTCCAGCTCCAGGGCGAACTGATGCGCCGCAACTTCGACAGCGTGGTGGCCTTCGGCTCGAAGGAAACCGAAAAGCTCGTCAAGCTGACCAATGACGCTTTTGCGCCGATTTCGACGCGCGTCAGCCTGATGGTCGACAAGGTCTCCAAGGCCGCCTGACCTTCACTCTTTCCTTTCGCACCGGGCTCTCCTCTCTCCGGTGCGCGGGCGACGGGCCGGACAGTTCCAGCTGTCCGGCCCGTTCTCTATGGCTTATTAAGTTTTTTGGGCCATCCAAGCTTGCGGCCAGCTACTGCGATACGATATTCTTTGCCGATGACGACGATCCACGCCCCGCTTCACGCCGACCCTCGCCTGCGCATCCGCGCGGGTGAAAAGGACGACTCGCACGGCGGCGACGGCCAGGTCGGCATCGCGACCAAGACTCGCGCCAAGCCCAAGAAGCCGAGCCAGTTCAAGGTCCTGATGCTGAACGACGATTACACGCCGATGGAATTCGTCGTCATGGTACTGAAACGCTTCTTCCACATGGACCTGGAACAGGCGACACGGGTGATGCTCCACGTCCACCAGAAGGGCGTCGGCGTCTGCGGGATTTTCCCCTACGAAATCGCCGAAACCAAAGTGAACCAGGTGATGGATTTCGCCAGGCAGAACCAGCACCCGCTGCAATGCACGCTGGAAAAGGCCTGAGAGACAAGGCCGGCGCCGACACCCGGCGCTGAGCCGCACACGCTTCTCCACGATCCGCGCCACTGCCGGTCATCCTCCCCCCCGGCCGATGGGCAAAACGGGCATGACCTTGGCCGCAACCCACGCTATAGGCTTGGGGAACAGGACGTTACCGTCTGCGCAATCACGGCCAACCGCTTGAAATTCCTGACCGCCATCGACCGTTACATCCTCAAGGCGACGCTGCTGCCGATGCTTTCGGTCTTCGTCATCGCCGCATCCCTGCTGGTGCTCGACAAGATGCTCCGGCTGTTCGACTTCGTCGCCGTGGAAGGCGGCCCGGTCAGTGTCGTGTTCAAGATGCTGGCGAACCTGCTGCCCGAATATGCCAGCCTCGCGATCCCGCTAGGCCTGATGCTCGGCATCCTGCTGGCCTTCCGCAAGATGGCCGTCAGCAGCGAACTGGATGTCCTGCGCGCGGTCGGCCTCGGTTACAACCGGCTGCTGCGCGTCCCTTACATGCTGACGTTCGGACTGGCGCTGTTGAACCTGCTGATCGTCGGCTTCGTCCAGCCCTACTCGCGCTACTATTACGAACAGATGCAGTTCCAGCTGCGCTCCGGCGCGCTGGGCGCTTCGATCAAGGTGGGCGAATTCACCACGCTGAAAGACCGCATGGCGCTGCGCATCGAACGCAGCGAGGATAACGGCACGCGGCTGATCGGGGTCTTCGCCCGGATTGCCGACAAGAAGGGACAGGTCCTCTCGATTTCGGCGCGCGAGGGACGTTTCCTTGCCACGGAAGACAGCCGGGACACGATCATCCTGCGCCTGATCGACGGCACGATCATCCAGGACACACCCAATTCCGCGCCGCGCGTGCTCAGTTTCACGGCCCACGACTTGCCGATCGACTTGCCCAAGATCGAGGCATTCCGCGCCCGGGGGGGACGTGAACGCGAATATATCCTGCCCGAACTGCTCCGCATCGGATGGAACGACCAGCTTCCGGTGGAGAAGCGCAACCAGAGCCTGGCGAGCCTCAATTACCGGCTGGTCGAAGTGGTGATGATGATGCTCCTGCCGCTGCTCGCCATCGCCCTGGCGATCCCGCCCAAACGCTCCACTTCGGCGCTGGGCGTATTCATGTCGATCGTGATGGTCGTCGCCTATCACAAGGTGAACGAGTATGGACAGGACGTTGCGGCGCTCGGCCTGGTCCATCCGTTCGTCGCCTTGTGGGCGCCGTTTTTCGTCTTCGCCGCGCTGATCCTGTGGATGTATTATCGCGTGGCCTTCGTGCCGGGCGGACAAGCCATCGGCGCTCTGGAATCGGTCTATGCCAAGCTCGCCAACCGGCTGAGGCGCTTCTCGCGCCGCCACCGGCGCGCGGTACAGGCGAGAAAGGCGGCCCATGCGGCTTGATTTCTTCCCCTCCCGTTCGCTCACCACCTACCTCGCGCGGACGTTCATCGTCCGCATCCTGGCGGTGCTCGTCATGCTGGTGCTGGTGCTGCAGATGCTCGACCTGCTCAGCGAAAGCGGGAGCATTCTCGAATATCCGGGCAATGGCGAAGCCCAACTGTGGACTTATGTCACCTTGCGTGCACCGCAACTCATTGCCCGGTTCCTGCCCTATTCAGTGCTGCTCGCAACGATCATCACTCTCGCCACGCTCAACCAGAACAGCGAAGTCATCGCGATGAAGGCGGCGGGCATGTCCGCCCACCAGATCCTCGCCCCGCTGGTGCTGACGGCAATGGCGGTCTCGGTGCTGAGCTTCGCTTTCAACGAACGGGTGGTGACGCGTGCCACCGCGACGCTCAGCGCTTGGGAAAAGCAGGATTACGGGCCTGTCCCGAAGGCTTCCGGCGTGCGCTCCAACGTCTACTTGCGCGATCGCGACAATATCCTGACCGCCGGCCTCCTGACCGGCGAGGGCGCGGCCATGCGCATGGAGAACGTGACCTGGTATCGCCGCAATGCGCAGGGAATCATTCTCCAGCAGGTCCGGGCGCCTTATGCAACCAACGCCGAACCCGGCTGGCGCCTGGCCGATCCGGTCAGCTTCGACGTCCAGGCGGCGGAGGAAAAGCCCGTCGCACCGTTTGTGGTCGCGCCGGAACTGACGCCCAAACGCATATCCCTGACCGGGGTCAACGCGGACGGCGAAAACGTCGTCACCCTGTTCAAGTCGATCGAGCGGCTGGACGCGGCAGGCCGTCAGACAACCGAATTGCGCGGTGCCTGGTGGCACAAGATTTCGGGCCCGCTTTCGGCGGTGCTGATGCCGCTGCTGGGAGCGATCGCCGCTTTCGGCCTCGCCCGTTCGGGCCAGCTGTTCGTTCGCGCCGTGATCGGCATGGCACTGGGTTTCGCCTATTTCGTGGTCGACAATGCCGCGATCGCCATGGGCAATTTCGGGAGCTATCCGCCCCTGCTGGCCGCATGGGCACCGTTCCTGCTGTTCCTGCTGCTTGGCGAGACCGTGCTGATCCGGACCGAGGAATAAGTCACCGGGAACAGGCCGCCGGACAAAGCGTAGACAGGCCGGAAACCTCAAACCAAGGAGTCTCTCTCCAATGAAGAAGCTTGCCACGACCGCCCTTCTTGCCATCGGCATGCTCTCCCTGGCCGCCTGCGGCGGCGAGAAGGCCCCGCAGGCCCCCGAAGGCACGACTGTCGAAAAGAGCGAAGACTGGACCGCGAAGCCGGATGAAGGCGTGGATGTCAACCTGCCCGAAACGCCGGTGAAGATCGAAAACGAGCCTGCCGCCCCCGAAGGCGAGAGCACGGCGCCCGCGGGCGAATAACCGCTCCGTCACGGATACGATGGCGGGGCTGCCGCGCCCCGCCGGAGTGTCCTTGTGAATCCGGCTCAGGCTCCGCGCTTCGAGCCGACGCGCATGGTGCTGCTGGCCAGGCGCCCGACAAGCAGGAACAGGCCCCGGTAGCTCGCCTGCTCGTACGTCGAACCGGCGCCCAGATGGGCCGACAGCCGCCGGTGCGCTTCGCCCAGCGAATGATAGGGCATGCTCGGCAGCAGGTGGTGCAGCGCATGGTAACGCAGGCCCACCGGCGCCCACAGCGGCGTGAGCAGCGCCGGCGGCGGGACATTGACCGAATCGAGGTACTGCGCCGTCACTGTCATCGCCTACCCGTCGTTCTCCCACAGATGCGCGACGAGCGTGCGCACCTGGTTGAGAACGGCAGTGCCCGCAACGACCACCAGCGCGATCGCCAGCGGACGCCAGCCGATGAAGGCCACGCTCCCCAGCAGCAGGATCGCCCACAAGCTCGCGCCCACTTCCTGCCAGAACACCATGCGCCTGAAAGCCCCTTCGGGCGGGCGGCGGCGGAAGTCGGGGTTGATCGAGAGCGCAGAGAAACGCTCCCATACGACACGGCGCAACGGCGGGATGACCACGCTCAGCGGGTTCAGGATGCCGAAACGCAGCAGCAGGGCGGGCGGCGCCAGCAGCGCAACCAGGATGAACACCGGCAGCGACCAGGGCTTCATCAGCGCCAGGGGAAGGTATTCCGGGTCTTCCGCCGTGCCATAGCGGGTCCTGGCATGGTGCAGGGTATGCACCCCTTCGTACATGAACGAAGGGGTCAGCAGAGGGATGCCGACGAGCAGGTTCCAGACTAGGCGGAAACCCGGCAGGGCGTTCTTGTGGATATGGGTCAGTTCGTGAATGAAAAGCAGGGCGCGATAGAGCGCCACCGCCGCCACGATGCCCGAACCGGCCGCCAGCACGGGGTTGCCGATCAGGATCGCTCCGGCCAGCGCCGCGTAACCGGCAACCGCCGAAAACAGCATGTCGGGCCAGTAGACTGCGGGCCGCGCGGTCGAAATATCGCGCGTGAGTTCCACTGCCGCGCGCAGCATTTCCATATCGTCCGGAATGGGTGTGTCTTTCCCGCGCGATGCCGGCTGCGCCGGGTCGGGAACATCGATGGTTTCGTGGGCTGTCATGAAATCGTTCCGCTATGCCCCTTCAAGGGCCGTTCCCGCAGCCCCTCTGCCTGCAAATCGTGGCAGCAAGATGTCTCGATCCCGAGCATGTCGTGCCCTGCGCCGCTTGACAAGTCGCCAGCACCATACGCAGTGCAGGCATGCCCTGAACGGCAGGGCAGATTTCCGCTGAACAAAGGCACAATCGTGACACAAGCCGAGCTAGTCATCACGCCCGTCAAGGGCAAGCGCGATTTCAACGCTTTCATCGATTGCGCCTACCGGCTGAATGCCGGCGATCCGAACTGGATACCGCCGCTGCGGGCCGAAGTGGTCGAACTGCTCACCCCCGGCAAGAACCCGTTCCACGACCATGCCGAGATGCAGCTCTTCCTCGCCCGCCGGGGCGGAGAAATCGTCGGGCGCATTTCCGCCCATATCGACCATCTTGCGCTCAAGCAGCCGCCTGAAAAGGGCATGGGGCCCGGCACCGGCAACTGGGGCATGTTCGAAGCAGCCGACGAACAGGTGGCCAAGGCGCTGATCGCCACTGCCGAAGAGTGGCTGCGAACCAAGGGCATGACCCGCGTGCTGGCACCGGTCAGCCTGTCGATCTGGGACGAACCGGGCCTGCTGGTCAAAGGCCACGATCACCCGCCCACGGTCATGATGGGGCACAATTCCCCGCTCTACCAGGGCTGGATCGAAAGCGACGGGTACACCAAGGCCAAGAGCCTGCTGACCTACGAACTGGACATCACCAAGGAATTCCCGCCGCTGGTCCAGCGCATCGTCGCCTCGGGCGAACGCAACAAGCGAATCAGGGTCCGCGAGGTCGAGCTGAAGGAATTCAAGCGCGAAGCCGGGATCGTGATCAACCTGGTCAACGACGCCTGGTCGAACAACTGGGGTTTCGTGCCGTTCACCGAGAAGGAAGCGAAGTACGCCGGCAAGAAGATGAAGCCGCTGATCCGCGAAGACCTCAACATGGTCGCGGAACTGGATGGCGAACCGGTGGCCTTCATGCTCACATGGTCGAACATCAACGAGATCATCCGGCCCTTCAACGGCAAGCTGTTCCCGTTCAACTGGATCAAGTTGCTGAAATGGCTGCGCGATCCGCAGACCCACACCATGCGCGTGCCGCTGATGGGAGTGCGCAAGGACTTGCAGAACTCGCGCCTCGCCAGCCAGCTGGCCTTCATGATGATCGAATTCATCCGCCGCAATTCGGTGGCGCATTACGGCGCGACGCGGGGCGAAATCGGCTGGATCCTGGAAGACAACCAGGGAATGGTCGCCATCGCCGATGCGATCGACAGCAAGGTCAACCGGGAATACCGGATCTACGAAAAGCCGCTCCGATAAGCCCCGCAGGCGCGCCCATCGCGCGCGGATGCGGCAATGGGAAAATAAAAGGCCTCCGCTCGCATTCGAAGCGGAGGCCTTTCGGGATCGTATCACCAGCCGCTTGGACGGGAGGGGGGATCTCGGCGGTGACACAGGTAAAATGCACCGGCGGTGGAGCGGTTCCCGCCGCGCGAAAAAAATTCGGAAAATGTGCATCCGCCCGTTTCCTGCCCTTCGGCAGGCCGGTGACAATCCCGCTCCACCCGAATTATCACGCTTTCCAGCCGATTTTGCGGAACCGCATCTTGCGCCACGCGTTTGCTTTTGCGTTATCTGTCGGGATCCATGATCGGGAAGGGGTATCATGTCGCTTGGCGCCCAAGTCGCAACCAACCTGCCGTACCTGCGCCGCTATGCCCGGGCCCTGAGCGGTTCCCAGGCCGCGGGCGATGCGCTCGTCCAGGCAACGCTGGAGGCGGTCCTTGCCGACGACGCCTTGCGGCAATCGCTCGCGGGCGGGCGGGTGCCGCTTTACCACGCGTTCAACACGGTCTGGTCCAGCGCCGTCACCAATGGCCTGCCGGACACACCATCCGCCTCACCGGCGGGCGAGCACGAACTCGCTGTGCGCGAACGGCTCGGGGCAATCACCCCGCTCAACCGCCAGGCCCTGCTGCTGACCACGCTCGAGGACTTCAGCATTGCCGAAACCGCGCAAGTGCTCGGCCTCGACGAAGCCACGGTTGAAACCCTCGTGCGGGAAGCGATCGACGAGATCGAACGCGAATCCGTGACGAGCGTCCTCATCATCGAGGACGAACCGCTGATCTCGATGCAGCTGGAAGAAATCGTCACCGCGCTCGGCCACTCCATCTGCGGTACCGCCGCGACGCGCAGCCAGGCCCGGAACGTGGCAGCGGGGCAGACGCCCGGGCTGGTACTGGCCGATATCCAGCTCGCCGACGGCAGTTCGGGGCTCGACGCGGTGGACGACATTCTCGAAATCGCCAGCGTTCCGGTAATCTTCATCACCGCCTACCCCGAACGGCTGCTGACCGGCGACCGTCCCGAGCCGACCTATCTCGTGACCAAGCCGTTCCAGGAAGCGACCGTCCGGGCCGCGATCAGCCAGGCGCTGTTCTTCGGTTCCAGCCGCCCGCTGCCCTAGGAGACTGCCCGGGGCCGTTCCGGCCCGGTCAATCGGCCCGCCTGCGCCGCGCGCGCATGGCGAATTCGGCCGGTTCGCGCACGGGCACGGTCAGGCTGCATTCCACGCCATGCTCCTCGAAGCGCAAGTCGACCGGGTTGCCCCGTTCGTGCGCCC